>JAMDDG010000054.1:0-19716 GCA_023488865.1 Bacteroidota bacterium
TATTGAAAAATAAAATAAAAGCAAATGAAACTAAAAATGTTCCTGATCCTGTTGACTGCTATCTGCCTGATAAAGCCGTCTTTTGCCCAGGAAACTAACAAAAAAGCGCTTCCGGTCAATCAGTTTACCATCGAAAACTGCATCAATAAGTTACAAATAGATAGGGTGACCCAAACTTCGGTTGGTTACCAATATTGGTTTATCCCTCAAAATCAACCTTATGATTGATCCAATTTTCTGGGTGGTTCCAACCTCCTCCGTTATCGCGTTGCTCTTCGCTTATTATTTCTACCGAGACATGATAAGCTACAGTGAAGGCACTGATCTGATGAAAAAAATTGCCAGACACGTTCGCGTGGGCGCCATGGCCTACCTGCGGCAGCAGTACAAAATTGTAATATTGGTCTTTATTTTTTTAGCGCTCTTTTTTGCCTTTCTTGCCTATGGATTAAAGATTCAGAATCCATTCGTACCGTTTGCCTTCCTGACAGGAGGTTTTTTCTCCGGTCTTGCAGGCTTCTTCGGGATGAAAACGGCAACCTATGCCTCCGCGCGGGCAGCTCATGCCGCCAACCAATCCCTGAACATGGGTTTGGTCGTAGCCTTCAGAAGTGGGGCTGTGATGGGGTTGGTGGTCGTTGGATTAGCCTTGCTGGATATTTCTGTCTGGTTTTTCATCCTGAACTGGATCTACCCGGCATCCGCCACTCCCGACGGGTCCAATCTTAACATTATTACCACCACCACCCTTACTTTCGGCATGGGAGCCTCCACGCAGGCGCTGTTTGCCCGTGTCGGCGGGGGCATCTTTACCAAAGCTGCTGATGTAGGCGCCGACCTGGTCGGTAAAATCGAAGCAGGTATCCCGGAAGACGATCCACGAAATCCTGCCACCATTGCCGACAATGTTGGCGATAACGTAGGCGACGTAGCCGGGATGGGCGCCGACCTTTACGAATCCTATTGCGGGGCGGTACTTTCAACGGCAGCATTAGGCGCCGCAGGTTTTGCCGCGCTTGGGACAACCATGCAGTTCAAAGCAGTTATTGCGCCGATGCTGATTGCGGCTGTAGGAACGATCCTTTCCATTTTTGGTATTTTCCTGGTACGTACCAAAGAGGGCGCTTCCCAGAAACAACTGCTCAAAGCACTCGGAATTGGGGTAAACAGTGCTGCTTTTGGCATTGCCATTCTTTCCTGGGTGATTCTTTACTGGCTGAAACTGCCCAACTATACCGGTATCTGGATGGCCATGCTTTCAGGATTGTTGGCCGGCATCGGCATTGGACAGGTCACCGAATATTATACCTCCTCATCTTATAGCCCAACCAGAAAGATAGCCGATGCATCGACCACCGGTCCGGCAACCGTGATCATCTCCGGTATCGGAACGGGTATGATGTCTACGGCTTTCCCTGTTTTAATCGTAGGAGCCGCCATTATTCTCTCCTTTGGTTTTGCAGCCGGCTGGCACATGAAAGATTTCAGCATGGGCCTTTACGGGATAGCCATATCGGCCGTAGGAATGCTTTCAACCCTTGGTATCACTTTAGCCACGGATGCGTATGGCCCCATTGCCGACAATGCAGGTGGAAACGCCGAAATGAGCAAGTTGGGCGATGAGGTGCGCAAACGTACCGATGCACTGGATACACTCGGAAATACCACTGCCGCAACCGGAAAAGGGTTTGCGATCGGTTCGGCGGCCCTGACTGCCTTAGCCCTCCTGGCCTCCTTTCTGGAAGAGGCCCGCATCGGGATGGTGCACTTTCATCCGGATAATCCGTTGACAGCCAAACTCAAAGCGGGTACGCTCATTGATGTGTTGGCCGCTTTTGATGTAACCTTCATGAACCCGTTGGTGCTGGTCGGCGCCTTTATCGGCGGTATGGCCGCTTTTCTTTTCTGTGGGATGACGATGAATGCAGTTGGCCGTGCAGCGCAAAAGATGGTGGATGAAGTTCGAAGGCAATTCAGGGAAATAGCCGGTATTATGGAAGGAACGGCCGAACCTGACTATGCCAGATGCGTAGAAATCTCAACCAAAGCCGCACAAAAAGAGATGCTGCTCCCTTCCCTGTTGGCCATCTTTATCCCGATAGGGGTGGGTATTGTATTTGGTATCCCCGGCGTGATGGGACTCTTGTTAGGCAGTACCGTTACCGGTTTTATCCTGGCTGTCTTCATGGCCAATGCAGGCGGGGCCTGGGACAACGCTAAAAAATACATTGAAGAAGGCCACCACGGCGGGAAGAGAAGCGCCAGCCACAATGCGGCTATCGTTGGCGACACGGTAGGAGATCCGTTCAAAGATACATCCGGTCCAAGCCTGAACATCCTGATCAAGTTGATGACCATGGTTTCCATCGTGATGGTAGGTGTTACATTATCCATGAACCTGCTGATCTACTTTTGATTAAAAGGGCAAAATTACAGCAGGATTTTATTAACAAAAATCTGCAGCTTACCGTATAAGAAAATACCGCACGTTAGCGGTATTTCTTCTTAAATAAACCGTCGTAAAACATAAATAACTATATTAAAAACTGAAAGCTATGGCAGATCTTAGGACTACATTTATGGGGGTTGAGTTAAAAAATCCCATTATTCTGGGGGCCTCAAGCCTGGTGGATGATCTCAACGCGATCAAAAAAATCGAACGGGCCGGAATTGCAGCCATCGTCTATCGCTCTCTTTTCGAAGAACAGATCAACCTGGAAAAGATCCAACTTGGTGAGATGTTAGGCGAATACAACGACAGAAATGCCGAGATGGGAAATATCTTTCCGGAGATCAACCACTGCGGGGCCGGCGAGCATATCTATAACCTGGAAAAATTGGTCAAAAGTGTCAATATTCCTGTTTTTGCCAGCCTGAACGCCCTAACCGACCAAACCTGGGAAGATTATGCAGTCCAGCTGGAACATACCGGCATAGCCGGACTTGAACTCAATTTCTATGACGTACCGACAGATGCTGAGAATGACAGCACAAAAATAGAAGCCAACCAGATCCGGATTTTGAAGAAATTGAAAAAGCTGGTGAAGGTTCCGATCAGTGTCAAGCTCTCGCCATTTTATACCAACCCGCTCCATTTTATCGCCCAGGCCGACAAGGGCGGTGCAAAAGGCATAGTCATCTTTAACCGCTTTTTCCAACCTGAGATCAACATCGAGGAGGAAGAATTCTTTTTCCCATTTGACCTGACGCACGATAAAGATTACCAGATAACCCTGCGGTTTGCCGGTTTGCTTTACGGCAATATCACGGGCGATATCTGTGCAAGCAGGGGCATCTCTGACGGCAAAGATGTGATCAAAATGCTGTTGGCCGGCGCCAATGCGGTCCAGGTTGTCAGCGCAGTCTACAAAAACAAGGCAACGCATATTACCGCCATGATCGAAACCCTCGAAGGATGGATGGATGCCAAAGGGTACAAAACCATTGATGGGTTCAAAGGAAAACTCTCCATGAAAATGATCAAAGATCCCTATGCTTACCGAAGGGCGCAATACGTGGACATATTAATGAAACCGACCGGGATATTTAAAAAATACCCAATGGTCTGATCATAAAAAAAATCGGTTTCACCGGTTTTTTTTATGATCATTTTTTTTGTGAATGGATTTCAAGCGAAAACGATAAAGATTGTTACTTTTGAAGTTTGGGCATGGTAAACCATAGAAAGAACTTAATCAAAATAGATTCACAACAAATAGTTATTCATAATTCTCATGAGAACACAAACAGGATTTGAAAAATTTCAAAATTTATTCGCTTCATTGGTCATCCCAATAGCCTTTGTTATCTCGGTGCTTGTCTTCTTTAACGTTATGGGGGCGCCTTCCAATTTTCAGGGAAACGACTCAGACAACTCCCCGCTTCAGGGTAATTTTCTGGGTATAATATACAAGGGCGGATACATTGTCCCAATTCTTATGACACTGCTTCTGACCGTATTAACCTATTCAATTGAGCGTTATTATACCATCAAAAAAGCCCATGGCAATGTCCCTCCCGTCAAATTTGTTGCCAAACTGAAAGAATATCTGGCAGCCGACGATATTCAGGGTGCCAGAGCCGAATGCGACCGTGTTCAGGGTTCTGTTGCCAGCGTTGCCAAAATCACACTGGACAAATATGAACAGTTGGAAAAAGAGACCATCATGACGAAAGATCAAAAGGTCATTGATTTACAGAAAAAAGTAGAAGAAGCAACTTCGCTTGAACTTCCGGGTCTTGAGGAAAACCTGCCGGTTTTGGCAACGATCTCTTCTTTGGCTACTTTGATGGGCCTTTTGGGAACCGTATTGGGAATGATCCGTTCCTTCGCTGCCATGGCCAACGCCGGGGCGCCGGACTCGGTTGCATTAGCCAACGGAATTTCCGAAGCATTGGTCAACACCGCTTTCGGTATCGGTTCCGCAGCCCTGGCAGTTGTATCCTACAGTTATTTCTCTACCAGGATCGACAAGCTGACTTATGCCATCGATGAGGCTGGTTACAGTATTGCCCAAACATTCGCTGCAAAGCATTAAAAAATGGACAATCAATATCGTTTGGTTAACAAAATTCTTTGTGTTTCCTTCGTGCTATTCTTCGTGACTTTTGTGGTTAAGTCTTTAAACTGCACCACAAAGGACCAAAGGTTTTCACGAAGGACGCCAGGGAATTCTTAACTAAAACGACATCGAATAGACAATTACTTATTAGAAACTGTTTAAATTTAATTTTTTAAATCCCGGAAGGGATTATATGTGGGTAGAGAATAGTGTATATAAAAGCATGTTGTCCCGTCCGGGACAATATTGAGTCATTTAAATCATCCTTTCTACCCACATTTTGTGCCTATGGCACATTCTTTATCCTCAGAATTTGGAGTGAATAAAATACAACACCAAATTTAAACAGTCTCTCAGTTAATTGTCAAAACATAACATATTTATGCCGAAAGTTAAAATACCCCGAAAGAGTACAGCCATTGACATGACGGCGATGTGCGACGTCGCGTTTTTGTTGTTGACTTTCTTTATGTTAACATCAAATTTTACCAAAAAGGAAGCCGCTTTTGTCAATACACCTGCTTCCATCTCTGAAATTAAAATTCCGGAGCGAAACATTATGTTGATTTTAGTCGATGCAAAGGGCAAAGTTTTTTTTGGTATTGATGGACAGGATAACCGGATGGCCCTGCTGGAAAAAATGGGAACAACCTACAATATTACTTTCAGCCAAAATGAGTTGAAAGAGTTCAGTTTGATCAACAGCTTCGGGGTACCGATGAACCGGATGAAAGCTTTCCTCTCCCTGAAACCGGAAGATCGCGACAATCCTGCAAATGCACTTGGAATACCCTGTGATTCAATCGATAATCAGTTCAAAAATTGGGTTAGTTCTGCCCGAAGCATCAGTTCTGAATACCGTATAGCGATCAAAGCAGATCAGTCGACCGCTTATCCGGTAATTAAGAAACTGATGGGTACTTTGCAGGATTTGAAAGAAAACAGGTATAACCTGATTACGAGTCTCGAAACAGCTGCTGACCTGGAAAACAAACAATAAAAATTCATGGCAGAATTAGCTCAAAACAACAGCAGGAAAGGCAAAAAGAAAAGCCGGAGAAAGAAGTTGTCAACCCGGATTGACTTAACCCCCATGGTCGACCTGGGCTTTTTGCTCATCACCTTTTTCATGCTTGCAACTACCCTGAATAAGCCTCAAACCATGGAGATTGCCTTGCCTTCCAAGGAAAAAATCCCGGAAACGGAGCAAACAACGATCAAGGCCTCCAGGGCAGTAACCATATTGTTGGGAAAAGAGAACAAAGTCTACTATTATGAAGGGACGCGTGAAAATGAGGTCGATCCGGTTTTGCACAAGACTGACTTCTCCCCTACCGGATTACGCAAATACCTGATGAAGCGGAATTATGACGTTATGGTGAAAATCAGGGATTTGAAAGCACGGAAAGAGGCTAAGAAGTTAACGGAAGAGGAATTTGAAAATCAAAAGACCGGGATTAAAAAAGAAAAAAGCGCCCCAATCATCTCGATCAAAGCAACAGATGACGCTGTTTACCGAAACCTGATCGATGTACTTGATGAGATGGCGATCTGTAACATAGATCGTTACGCGATCGTTGACATTTCCCCCTTTGACCTGGATTTGATTGCGAAACTGAACGCTGAAACCAAGAAGACCAATGGCATCCAATAATGAACTATTTTCACGCGAATGGTGCGAACTTGTTTTTGATCCAAAATATCGCGGATACGGCGGTTATGAGTTAAGGACCAATTCGTCCCGAAGGCATTTCAAAGCCCTGCTCATCGCCAGTGTACTATTTATCCTGATTGTTACCGCACCCTTTTTGATTAAACGGATCTTTCCCAAAAAAGTGGAAAAAGATACAACCGTCAGGATATTATCTGAGATCAATTTAGAGAAACCTAAGGAAGAAAACATTTTGAAAGAGTTGCCACCACCGCCGGTTTTGCTACGAAATTCCATCAAATTCGTTCCTCCGGTCATTAAACCAGACGAGCAGGTCGCTGATGATCAAATGCTTACACAGAAAGAGATTGTCGAAGAGAAAGCTGCCATCAGCAACGTAACGTTTGACAAAGGGAGCGATGACATCTCCGCCCCCGTGGCCAACAACGAAAATCAAAAGATCACGGAAGAAACGGAGTCCCCATTGGTTGTGGCAGAACAGATGCCTCAGTTTCCGGGTGGGGATGCTGAGATGCTGAGATTTATCAAAACGAACCTTCGCTATCCTGTTTCAGCCCAGGAGAACGGCATCCAGGGTACGGTGATCCTTAACTTTGTGGTCAACCGCGAAGGAAAAATCACCAACATCAAAGTCGTCCGCGGAATCGGATTCGGTTGCGATGAAGAATCTGTCAGGGTCATAGGAAAAATGCCCGACTGGAGTCCGGGAAAACAAAGAGGCCAGGCCGTATCGGTCAGCTTTACAATGCCTATCCGCTTTGTTTTGAATTAAAAAATTGTCTTACAATGACGGTTCATTTTTTTTGGCGGTGAGGGTGGAGAGAAGGAGCCGGATCATCATTTTTTGGTACAAGCAGAATTGTAGCCCGGCTCCTTCTCTCCACCCTCACATTATCAGCAATATACCGTCATTGCGAGTCGGAACGACGAAGCAATCTGCTGATTTACAGTTAATTATAGATTAAACTCATGCTCTTTTCTGATCGCTGATGTTATCGTCTCACAACGGTTTGATGACAGAAGAAAAAAATCTGTCATTGGTAGGAGGTACGACGAAGCAATCTGTTGATAATCTGGCGAATATAGAAATCTGATATTGGTAGACAAAATTGAATGCATGTACATGAGAAACTCTCTTTTTTTACTGATCATCCTTCTTTTTGCCAGCGGGTGCCGGTTTTTTAAAGGGGATCCCTACCGGAATACCACCATCTCCGGAACCACGACCATTGCCGTAGATGAAACTTTTCGCCCGGTGATAGAAGCAGAGATCGATCTTTTCAAGGGGATCTATGGCTATGCCGAGATCAATGCCCGATACCTGCCCGAAAACGAAGCCTTTGAACAACTGTTGAATGACAGCGTCCAGCTGATCATCGCTTCCCGCCGGTTGAAAGCAGACGAAATTGCCACAATTAACAAACGGAAGCTTTTCCCAAAAGAACTCAAAATTGCAACAGATGCCATCGCGCTGATTGTAAATCCCTCCAACAAAGACTCACTGCTCTCGCTGAAACAAATCAGGGATATTCTGGGTGGAAAAATTTCGAAGTGGAACCAGCTAAACCCTGCGTACGCGGATGTGCCCATCCGGGTGCTCTTCGATAACGAAAAATCGGGCATTGTCAAATACATGGTCGACTCCATTTGTCATGGTAATTTCTCAACAACCAATGTTTCTGCATTGGAATACAACCGGGAAGTGATCGAATATACTGCCAATCACCCGGATGTGCTGGGTTTTATTGGCACAAGCTGGATCGGCAACCGAAACGACTCGTTGCACCTCTCTTTTCACAAGAAGATCAAAGTGGTCGCGGTCAGTGAAGCGGATGTCCCTACCTATGAAAACAGTTACAAACCTTATCAGGCCTATATGCTCGATAACATGTACCCGCTAACACGTTCCATATTTATGATCAATGCGGAACCACGTAACGGACTTTCCTCCGGATTTGCCTCGTTTGTAGCCAGCGACAAAGGGCAGCGGATCATCCTGAAATCAGGGATCCTTCCGGCGGTCGCCCCAACCAGGGTCGTTAATGTCAGGCCAGATTTGTAAACGAACAGAAAACAGTGAACAGTGAATAACGAACAGTGAATGAAGAAATACTTATTTTCCTTGATTTTAATCTTAATTTCAGCTTTAGTTGGTAAGTCTCAGGGGACTGCCAGCCAGGGATCATTTTATCTCAACGAGCTGCAGTTTGGCAAGGCCAGGAGTAATTTTCAGGGTGTTTTGAAAGATAAGCCCAATGATGTCGCCGCCTTAATCGGGGTTGGAGATGCCTATCTGGCTTTAAATGTGGTTGACAGTGCAAAGTTAACATTTCAGAAAGCGCTCGCCCTCGATACCAAAAATCCTTATGCGTTGGTTGGGATGGGCAAAGTAGCGCTGATGCACAACGACCGCGCCGGTGAAGCGACCTATTTTGACCGGGCCAGAAGGGCCGGCAAAACTGACCCTGAACTCTATTGTGCCGTAGCCGAAGGATGCATGAACCTGTCGAAACAGGATACCGTCACCGCCCTTCTATTTCTGAACCAGGGACTTGAGGTCAATCAAAAATATGCCAATCTTCACCTCTTAACAGGAAACCTGGAAACTTTAAAGAGAAACGTTGGCAATGCGGTCAATGCTTATGAAAGGGCCATTTTCTTTGATCCAAAATCCGCGATAGCATACCGTAACCTGGGTTATATTCAGTCCATTTCCCGCTCCTACCGGGATGCGTTGGACAACTTCAACGAATCAATTAAGCTCAGTCCCGATCAAATTCTGGTTTACAAATACCTGGGCGACCTGTTCTATTCTACCGGAAGGTATCCCGAAGCAGAAAAGGCTTACCAAACCTATCTATCCAAAGCGGAAGTGACTTCGGATGACAAAGAGCGTTTTGCCTTTACCCTTTTTTTCAACAAGAAATACAAGGAAGCAGCCGATCTGCTCGAACAGGTGCTGGCAGTCAACAACGACGAATCTGTTTTACTGCGGATCAGGGGTTACATTGCCTGCGAAACTGGCGATTATCAGAAAGGGTTGGAGTACATGACGAAATTCTTTCAGCTTCACGACCCAAAAAAATTGCTCTCCTCCGATTACAGTTACTATGCCAAAATTCTGCAAAATGTAGGGAAAGATTCCCTGGCCCTGGCCAACTTCGAAAAAGCCCTTGTTTTGGATCCTTCGAAAACAGAGATCTACGGGGAGATGGCCAGTCTTGCGGCCAAAAGCAGAATGCACAAAGAGGCAGCCCGCTACTACCTAAAAATGATGGATAATGGGGCGGATAAGCTGGTTACCTGGTTCCGGACCGGGAGGGAATTTTATTTCGAAGGGGATAGCTGGAGATCCAAATTTGATTCGCTGAAAGAAATTCAAAGAACGAAGAAAATTCCATTTGCCGATAGCACGCAAATGCGGGAAACCATAAGAAATTACTATGCCAAAGCTGACAGCGCTTTCGCGCAGGTTACCCTGTTAAGTCCCGATTTTGCCGGAGGACATATCTGGAAAGGAAGGATGCAGTCGCTCCTCGATCCCGATGCGGAAACCCCCGGGGCCAAAGAATCTTACGAAAAGGCATTGACCCTTCTGGAAAAGGGCGATCCTGGTAAGGACCAAAAATCGGTCATCGAATGTTGCAAATACCTGGGATACTATTACTACCTTGGCTTTGAAAGGCTTTTCAAATCCAACAAGCAGCAAGCCGCAGAGATGATGGCTAAATCCATTGAATATTTTACCAAGATAGCCGCCCTTGATCCTACCGATGCCCAGGCAAAAGAGGTGCTTGGCAAACTGAAAGGGAAGAAATAAGTATAGAAGCGCTTTAAAAACAAAGCTTCACTACTGATTTCGATTTTGCCTAAACTCCAGCGGCGTTTGTTTAAAATAAGCTTTAAAAACTTTGGTAAAATATTGGTTCGACGAAAATCCGCAATCGTAGGCAATAGACGTAATCGTACTTCCCGGGTTTTCTCCGATCAGTTTTTTGGCTTTCCGGAGCCGGAGTTTATTCAGGTAGTTTACAGGCGTACAATTGGTCAACTGATAACAATGCTTCGAAAACTGAGTGACTCCAAGTCCGCAATGCCCGGCCATGTCGTTTACAGTCCAGTAGTTGGCCAGATCGTCTTCCAGGCTATTAAGGAAAATTGAGACACTCCGCTTCGATTCAATCAAGGCGTCATTCAATGCCGGTCTATCCTTTTTTAGCATTTCAAGGAACAAAATCAGTACTTCGTTGAGGTAAACCTTGATGCGCGAATCGAAATGTTCTTTTTCGTGGTATTTGGCCATCCGCCCGATTTGGGCAAAACAACGTTTCATTTCGTCGCCTACGCGCCAAACGGGTTGTTCGTTCAACCTTAATATACGGGTGAGCTCATCGAGATCGTCTTTACTTAAAATAACCCAATCCGGCCAAACCCATTCCTGATGTGGCTGACGTACACCTAGATCGATAATAAACCAATGTAGCTTGCACAAACCGATATTTGGCTTGCCAAGCTTGTGTAAAATCCATGGACGGGTAATGGTTAACGTATTTGGTTCGAGCTCGTATTGGTGGTCGTCAAGTAAAAAACTGAGATTTCCTGTTTCCAGTAAACAAATTTCAATACCTTCATTCCTGTGCCAATCGAGACCCCAGTCCTGAATTGTCTCAGAGTTCCAGTAGCCGATGGATTTGATACCTTTCAATTCATTTTTCTTCAATGGAAATCCAGGATAAGTTCCACGAACTAGGGTATACATTTCAATCTGCTTTTTTCCCCACGCATTGGCGAGGGGAGCACAGGAATCAGGATAGTAAATTTCCTCATTAGGCTCAACAAATTTAACTTTTTTACTCATTACCAAAAGAATAATGCTTATATTATTTTTCAGTGTAAAATAATGAAATAGTTTCCGAAGAGAAAAATTTATTTTTGAATTGTCTGAAAACTAACATTCCGATGAGACGCAAACAAATATCATTTTTGATCATTTGCCTTCTGGTAAATTCCTACTTTTCCATTACTTTGCTGGCCGGAAATAAAATCAATCTGCTTTTGTTAAGTGGGAAAAACAATCATGATTGGCAGAAGACTACGCCGAAACTCCAAACAATTTTTAATCAAAGTAACCTTTTTGCGGTATCAGTTACCGAAAGGCCCGACACTTTATCCGAGCTGTCGCTGAAACATTTTCAACTTATAGTCAGCAATTGGAATGCCTGGCCTGAAAAAAATTGTACATGGACTGAAACCACCAAAAGTGCAATTATGAATTTTGTCAACAATGGTAAGGGAATCGTCTTCGTTCATGCTTCCGGATCGGCTAATTACGACTGGCCGGAATATCAGAAAATGGGAGCTGCTTCGTGGGGCGACAGCACAAAGCACGGAAAAGTGGATGCATTTCAGGTTAAATTTACACAGTTTGATTGTCCGGTAACCAAAGACTTATCCGATTTTTGGACTACCGACGAACTGTGGGTAAATTCACGGATCAGCGGATCGCCAATGGTTTTGGCCAAAGCTTTTGCCCCAGTTTCAAACAACGGTTCTGACGAACTGGAACCAATCATGTTTTGCGGTAAATTTGGGAATGGCCGTTCGTTTTCCCTGCTGCTTGGGCACAATGCGCAAACCATGAATAACTTTGGATTCCAGACTTTGCTGCTGCGTGGATCGGAGTGGGCTGCCACCGGAAAAGTTTCGCAAAAAGTTCCGGATGAACTGAGTGTAAATATTCTATCCAGAAAACTCGCCTGGCAAAAAGGAAAAAATTCGGTAGCCTTGCTGAATAATGGGAAAATAGTCTGGCAACACCATTTTAATAAGGCAGAAGGGAAACCCTATTTTCATCCACTTTCAACTATTGGCGGCTCTGTGCTTACCGGGCTTCGGCCTAAAGATCATCCCTGGCACCGGGCAATCTGGTTCTCCTGGAAGTATATCAATGGCCTCAACTATTGGGAAGAAGACCGCGAAACCGGCAAATCGGAGGGAATTACGGAACTGAAGTCAGTGAAGTATAAACTAACCAAACAGTTTGGGGCTGAATTTAATATGGAGCTTACCTATCATCCTCCGACAGGGAAAGAGCTGCTGAAAGAAGAACGATCGGTTCGTTTGTCCGCACCCGCAAAAGACGGCAGCTATTTTATGGATTGGAAAAGCACTTTTACGGCTTTGGCTGATGAAGTGGTACTCGACAGAACTCCTTTGCCAGGTGAACCTCACGGGCAATCGTGGGGTGGATATGCCGGTTTTTCGGCAAGATTAAATAATCAGCTTTGGGATGTAAAAGCAGTCAACGATTCGGGACTAACCGGACAATTACATGGAAAGGTATCGCGATGGATGACTTATGAAGCGAAAAACCTGAAAGGACAGACGGTAGCTCTGACCATTTTTGACCATCCATCGAACATCAATTACCCGAACAAGTGGTTCATTTCGAATGACCCCAGAACTCCGTTTTATTATTTCAGTCCGGCAGTGATCTTTGATTCAAGATTAGTGCTAAAAAAAGGGGAGAAACTTCAACTCAAATACCGCCTGCTGGTAGGCTCTGGAGAAATAGATCAGACGAAATTAAATTCAAACTGGAACCAATTTAAAACTAAATAACATGGAAAAAATGAATTCATCAAGAAGACGATTTTTGAAAAATGCTGCAGTAATAACCGGTGGTGCAATTGTAGCGCCTGCCATTTTGTCAAGGTGCACCAAAGGCGCAAACGACCGAATCCTTCTGGCCCATATTGGAGTTGGCGGTATGGGTCAGGCAGCCCTGCGTAGTTGGTTTATGCCACTCGAAACTGCATATTCCGTGGCCACTTGCGATACTTTCCTCGATAGACGAACAAGATCTGCCCAGTATGTTAATCAAACCTATGCGAAAAAAAATATAAAAGCGCCGGAATGCTTGCCATATCTCGATTTCGATGAAATTTTGCAACGAAAAGATATTGATGCGGTGAATATTACTACACCCGACCACTGGCATGTGTTGGCTGCAATAAAAGCTGCCAGGGCCGGGAAACATGTGATGTTGGCTAAACCATTAGGTTTGAGTTATCCGGATTTCAAAATCCTGGGGAAAGAACTGAAAGCGAATAATGTAAGGTTTCATTATGGGACACAACAGCGGGCAATGAGCCACATGAAGATGGCAGTAGGCATGGTGAAAGATGGCAAAATTGGTGAAGTGGAAAGGGTTGACGTATGGGCCCCCGGGAAAAACAATGTCCCATCGCCTCAATGCAACGAAGTTCCGGTCCCTAACGATTTTGATTATGACAGATGGACCGGACCCGCCCGGTTGAACCCTTATTGCCCGAAGCGGGTGACTAATAATAGTTCGTATTTTCAATATGATTACAGTATCGGTTTTTTGGCCGGCTGGGGGGCACACCCGCTCGATATCATGATTTGGGCCATGAAGGATAAAATGGATGGTGAATATACCTGCGAAGGAACAGGAACATTCTGGGAACCGGGCGGAATCTATAACAATATCTATTCATGGGATCTGAACTACGCATATAAATCAGGCGTTAAATTGCATTTTATGAGTACCGATGTTGTTGAGAACAAGAACATTTGGAGCTATAGGAAAATTAAAGATTACAATACAACCACATTTTTTGGAACGAAAGGCTGGATCTCTGTTGGAAGAAATTCCGCAGAATCAAATATTCCTGGGCTTCAACAAAAATTTGATGAATTCCCTCGGGAAGGTCAAAATGGTATGATTAAAGAAGATGGCTATAAAATGGGGCAACTGTTTATTGATGTCGTTAAAGGTACTGTGAAAGAAACTTGTCCGCTCGACGAGGCAATTATGTCCGACTGTGTTAGCCACATGGGGGATATTGCTATCAGGACCGGAAGAAAGATCACATGGAATCCTGTGATTGGTGAAGTTGTTGGCGATCCGGAGGCAAATAAACTTTTCATACGTGAAAATCGCAAACCCTATACCGCTTAACATTCATAAAGAATACTGGAAAAATGAATTCAACAAGAAGGCAGTTCTTGAAAAATACTGCTGCAATTACCGGAGGAGTAATTGTGTCACCAACAATTTTATCATCAAGCATTAAAAATATGGCAAAATACAGAATAGCACTCAATATGGAATTCTGCCGCAGTGCAAACAAATCGTTCGAAGAAGGGGTAAAGATTGCATCACAAATTGGTTATAAATATATTGAACCGATGGTGCATACAGGTTATGAATTGCTCAGTGAAGTAAACTATTTTCATTCCTTTTCGATGGAGGAAGACCCTTTACTGATGCAAGAAATCTGTAATAAATATGGGATGAAAGTTTCAAGTCTTTCGGCCCATTCGCCTTTAATGAAGCCAGAAGCAGCCGTTTCGAGATTAACCCGTGCAATGGTTTTAGCTTCATCCATTGGTTGCGATTATCTAAATTCGGATGAAATGATAAAGCCAGATTGGATGGATGACGAACTGGCCTTAAGTACCATGAAATACACCTTAAAAAAGATGTCTTTAGTGGCTGCCCGTCATCGAAAATATATCTGTATTGAACCACATGGTATTTATACCAAAACAACTGATGGACTAATGAGAATAGTCAAATTGGTCAATTCCCCCTGGATAAAGGTAAACTGGGATACCGGAAACAGTTATCTGGCTGGCATTGAAGATCCCTATGAAGGGCTTGAAAAAGTGCGAAACTACGTTTATCATGTTCATGCAAAAGATATCAGTTTTGAGCACAGTCGGAATGAACGTGGCAAAGTTACCGGTACGCCAGTGGGCTGTGCCTGTGGTGAAGGTGTTGTTGATTGGGAACGGGTGATGAAAATAATGGAACCTGTTGACCGGGAAATATTCCTATCCGTTGAATGCGGAGAGATTGACGAAGCAGAACGTTCGCTCGAATTTCTGAAGAAAACATTTGCTTCACAATTGATTGAAATTTGAATTGATGATTATATTCACCAGGGAAGAGAGATCTAAGTCAGTTTAAAACTCAATGGTTGATACCCAACTATTCGGATAAAATCAACTTTAGGAAGAAAAAACAGTTGATTAAGAAAAGTAGAAAGGGGCAAAGAAGATTGTAATCAGGTTAAGGCCATTCAAACAAAAAGTTCATAAAACAGTATGGCAATAAAACCATGCTCTGTTAGGTGTTCTTTGATAAACCGTCTGGCTTTGGTCATGTGATCTTCCACCGTTTTTACAGAAATCTTTAATTCTTCAGCAATTGCTTTGTTGCTCAGCCCTTTTTCTTTGCTCATTTGGAAGATACGTTTACGATGTTCCGGGAGTCTGGCAACAAGTTCCTGTATTTTTTCGGAAAGGCTCTGGTAATTGCATTGCTCCTCATTGTCGTTGTGAAAAAGGACGGCAACTTGTCTCAAATGTTCCAGATATCCTTTTTCAGAGATCTTTTTTCTGAAAATTGAGATAACCGAATTTTTGGTTACCGTAAAAAGATAGGCCTCTAAATTGGTATCTTCATTTAAATCGTATCGTTTCTTCCACAAACTGATAAAGACATCTTGCACCACATCTAACGAATCTTCTTCTGTTTTCAGGTAAGAAAAGGCAAAGTTGAACAACCTGCGGCTATAGGCTTCATACAATCCGTTTATCGCATTTTTATCGTTCGATTTGAGTTGTGTAAGGAGTTCTCTGGCTTCATGTTCTATCATTTTCCATTTTCTTAAGTACGCAAATGTATGAAAATTAAAAATGTATGAAAATTAAAATATCAACAAAAAATCAGAAAAAAAATAAAAACCAGAGCAGGGGTTTTTTGTAACTTACACGTTGAATTATTATAAAACCCAAAGAAATGAACGATTTTTTAAGCCGGTACCTGAAAAACGAATGCAGTGAAAAGGATTTCGATTCTGTGGTTAATCTTATGCTTTCTCAGGAGAAAAAAGGAGAACTGGAACAGCTGATGCGAAAACATTGGGCCGAAACGCCCAACGAAGGCCCGATCCCCGATTTTACCAACGTCTTGTACCGCATCCACTATCTCATTAATAAATCCGAAAAAGAAGAACGCAAAAGGGTAACATTCTTTCAATACTTCAGCCGGGTTGCCGCTTTATTCTTGCTGCCTTTAATGATTGCATTGGGATACCAGTTAGTGAATAACCAACCAAAAAATACCCGCACCCAAACTGTTTCAACCCCATTGGCATCGCATACGAGTTTCAATTTGCCAGATGGCTCCAAAGTGTGGCTGAATGCTGGCTCTACCATCACTTTCCCTGAATTGTTCGATCAAAAGCAACGTTCGGTTAAACTTATAGGCCAGGCCTATTTCGATGTAAAAAAGGATAAAGTACCCTTTTGCGTTGAAACAAATCAGTTTACTGTAAAAGTTCTGGGTACCTCCTTTGATGTTTTGGCATATCCGGGCGAAGAAGCCTCGGTAACACTCGAGCGTGGAAAAGTTTCGCTTGAAACATCGTCTGGAAACGAGGCTGTTTTGAACCCGGGGCAACAAGCTGTAATTGAAAATGGAAGTGGGCGGATTGAACAACGGGACGTAGATACCGGCCAGTTTGTGGCATGGAAAAATAACCGCCTGATTTTTGTTAATGAGTCGCTCGAAAAGGTTGCTATACGGTTGAAAAGATGGTTTAATGTAAATATTACCATTGAAGGTGAATCGATCAAAAAGATTCCTGTAAACGGAACCATTGAGTACGAAAGTATTGGTGAAGTGATGCAGTTACTTGAAATATGCGCCCCAGTAAAATGTTCGTACGATAAAACCGAACGAAAAATCATACTTAAACGCCGATAAAATAATGCCTATGGAAAAAGATTGCTAAGATTAAAAAGCCTGTGCAAGGCTAAAGAACAAAAGTGGGAAAGCCACTAACTCCCCCACTTTTTAACAAATAATCCTTTTAAAATTATTTATTCTAACAATTCAAATTTATGAAAAAAAACGGATTTCAAAAAGACCGTTGGTGGTCTGTTTTGATAAAAACTTTAATGATCATGAACCTGAGCATTTTTATTCTTTGCTTAACAGTATTTTCGGTGGCTGCCTCCGAAACCTACTCGCAAAAGACGAAACTATCTCTTTCTATACACGATGCAAACATCGAAGATGTCCTAAAAAGTATTGAGGACCAGAGTGAATTCCGGTTTTTTTACACCGAAAAGCCTTCTGTCGAAAACAAGATTTCAGTTGATTGCGAGAAAAAAGCAATCGGTGAAGTTCTCGAGGGAATATTTAAAGGTACTGATATTGCCTACCGGATAGTTGGCCGACAGATAGCCTTGTATAGAAACACTAGTGAACCTTCGGTATTTCAAGCAGAGCAGCAAAAATCCATTTCCGGAAAAGTAACCGATTCTTCGGGTGGTGCATTGCCCGGTGTTACCGTCGTAGTTAAAGGTACGACTAACGGTTCTATTACCGATGCTAACGGAAGATATTCGCTTGCCAATATCCCGGCAAATGCAACTTTACAGTTTTCGTTTGTGGGGATGAAAATGCAGGAAATCGCAGTTGGCAACAAAACAACCATTAATGTGACGCTTGCAGAAGAAACTGTTGGCATTGAAGAGGTGGTTGCCATTGGGTATGGCGTACAGAAAAAAAGTGATTTAACTGGTTCTATCACTTCAGTAAAAGCTGATCAAATTAAAAATCTGCCAGTTCGTTCGATTTCTGAGGCTCTTCAAGGCCGTATAGCAGGGGTGATGATCAACAAAAGCAGTGGGAGACCTGGAGCTTCATCTGAGATAATCATCAGAGGCGTTGGTTCAATCAATGGATTAAGCCCATTATTCATTATTGATGGAGTCAGTCGTGGAAACAATGTTAATTATAATCCTAAAGATGTTGAATCAATAGAAGTTATTAAAGATGCCAGTGCTGCCGCTATTTACGGAGCGCAGGCTGCCGGTGGTGTAGTGTTGATTACAACAAAGAAAGGATCATTTAACCAAAAAACAGAAGTTGATGTAAGTAGTGATTTCGGTGTCAGGCAAATCACAAAGTCTTATAATATGCTTGAAACTGTACCTTATATTAAAGCCAGACAAGCAATTGGGGACAATTATAGCTTATGGAGTGACCCCGCTAGTTTACCTAATACCAACTGGTTTAAAGAATTATTTAGAACAGGAACTGAACAATCGCATATGATTTCAATCAGAGGAGGGACAGAAAAAGTTAGTTATTATGTTTCCGGGGGATATGAGAATGAAGAAGGTATTGAGAAGAAAAATGAATGGGAAAGATTTTCTTTTCGGGCAAATAGTGATTTTAAATTGAGCAAACACTTCACCCTGGGAACACGGATTTATGCTACCAAAATTATGGACAATCCTTATACTGTTGAAATTCCATGGCGAACCTTGCCATATATGGCTGTTCGCAATGAAGATGGTTCTTTTGCCAGTGTACCTAAAGAAGTAGAATTTTCCGGGGGAAATCCAATAGCCAATCTGGAGTATTCCCACCAAAAGAATGGATCAGGTATGTTTAGTAGTGACTTGTATGCTGATTGGGAAATTCTTAAAGGATTAAATTTTATAACAACAGGATCCGCAGGGATTTCTTCCGGTTATTATGATAGCTTTGGTCAAGCCAATAAGCTTGGCAGGACCGCGTTCCCAGAATCTTATTCTAAATCTTCATCATATAATGAATCCTATACATTGACCACAACTTTAAATTATGCTAAAATTATTGCAGAAAAACATGACTTCAAAGCTTTGGTCGGATATGAAATTAAAAATTCCAATGGTTCAAGTTTATCTGCAACAGCAAACTCATTTCCTGTTGATGTAGCTGAATCATTTGCACTTTCAACCAATACAAACAAAACAGCCTCAGGAAGTTTAGGTTATGGCAGGTTTCTTTCACAATTTGCCAGGATAAACTATTCTTATGATAATAAATATTTATTGACCGCCAATGTTCGGCGGGACGGATCACCTAAATTTGGTCCAACCCACAAATGGGGTGTTTTCCCATCAGTTTCGGCAGGATGGAAGATATCCGAGGAATCATTTTTTAAGAATCTTGGGCTTAATTGGGTAAACATGGTTAAACCTCGTGTTAGCTGGGGAATATTGGGAAATGACGCTGCATTAGGTGATTTTTCATATCAAAAATCATATCAAACCCTTACCTTACATTCTTTTGATGAAATCAATTCTGTAGCGGGATATAATACCATTAAGGTTATTAATAAAGATATCAAATGGGAAGAAATTCATACCATTAATGCAGGGATTGATTTATCATTATTTGAGAATAAATTGTCAGCTTCAGCCGAATATTATAACCGGGACACACGGGACATGATTTACAACCTCCCGACCCCCTGGTCTTCAGGAATTGGTGAAAATAATAATAATACTAGTACAATGCCAGTGAATATCGGTAGCATTGTTAATAAAGGATGGGAATTTTCTGTTTCATACAAAGATCAAATCGGGGATTTTAGATATAGCATAGAC
>JAMDDG010000054.1:20313-23242 GCA_023488865.1 Bacteroidota bacterium
CCCAATTTGAATTATTCCAGTTATTCTGACTATTTTGTAGAAAATGGTTCATACATGAAAATCAAGAATATTTCAATCGGATATACATTCCCTAAAAGTCTGTTAGAGCGATTTAAAATTGAAAAACTCAGGGTATATCTTAGTGGGCAAAACCTTTTCACCTTCACTAAATTTACAGGCTTAGATCCTGAATTTTCCAATGATCCCAAAAACCACGGATTATATACACAATATACTTATCCGCAAACGAAACTTTATTCATTTGGACTGGATTTGAGTTTTTGAGCAAAAGAAATGAAAAACATTTAAAATAATTGTATATGAACAACTTAATAAAAACAATAAGATATAGCTTGCTAATTACTGCTATCATATTTAGTACAGCTAGATGCAAGGATTCCTATCTTGAACTTAAAGACCCCAATTCAATTTCCGAAGCCAATTTTCCTACAACGTTAAATCAAGTAAACCTTCTTATAGCATCCGTATATGGAGTGCAACATCATTGGGGTTTTTATGGACAAAATTGGTTAGGTTATGGCATTTATTGTTTAGACCATACCATTGATTTACAGTGGAGGGGTGACGATTCGTGGATTGGTATATGCACCGGTTTGGCCCAATCGACTGACACAAAATTGCAGAACCAGTGGAAAGCGCTTAACAGGGGCATCTATTATGCAAATAGTGCGTTAGAAGGGATCAATAAATACCGGGCGATTGCACCATCTTCTGAAAAGGAGGAAATTGATCATTATGAGGGTGAAGCAATCTTTTTGCGTGGGTTTTATTTGTGGCATTTATTATCGTTTTATGGTCAACCCAATTTGGATGGGATGGGAGTTCCGGTTATTACTACTGTGCCAAAATCCATTGAAGAAATGTCGGTTCCAAGGGCATCCACTAAAGATACCTATCAGGCAATTATTAATGATTTTAAAAAAGCTGCCAGTCTGTTGAAAGGTCAAACAGATAATCATAGGGCAACTGAATGGTCAGCAAAGGCTGCTTTGGCAAAAACCTATTTATTTGCAGACAAAAAGGATAGCGCCAAAATTTACCTGGAAGATTGTATCAACAATAGTGGAAAATCGCTGGTGTCGTTCAATGCGTATAAAATGATGTTCAACGGGAATAAACAGTACGAATACAATTCTGAATCATTTTACGAGATTGGGAATCTGGCTGATCCTGTCAATGGCAATTCTTATGGTAGCCCTATGACTGGGACAACTACATCGATGCTGTATGCCCAGTTTTATATTGCAGCAGACGGTTCAAGATCAGCAACGAGTTATAGTAATGAATATATGCACGATAGGAACCTTACCCGTTTTGGATACAATGATGCACCACCGCTTACCCAGCTCGAGACTAATGGAACAAACTGGAACTTGAAGCAATCCTATATTGACCAACAAAAGGAGCGCAGAGAACAAGCCGGTAAACAGGTCGATGGTCCCGATCCCCGCCTGTGGGTATGTGCACTGCAACCTTTCTTTGATTCAGTTAAAGTTAGCAACGTTTATTATAAGGTGGCCCAGGCCGAGTTTGGTAAATGGTATGAAATGGCTCCGGCCACATTGAACAATCCAAATACTTTTTATGGTTGGCCTACCCGTAAATATCAATATCTCGATGGAAAATTAATTGAAACAAGGAATGTGGCAGGGTATAATTTTTATTTTATCCGCCTGCCCGATATTTACCTGATGTACGCGGAGATATTAAAAAGTTCGAATCCAACTTTGGCTCTCGAATATATCAATAAAGTTCACCGCCGTGCTTATGGCTATGATCCAAATACTCCGTCTCCCGTTGACTATGTAAGCCTAACCGATCGCACCAAAGCTCCGGTGGACGATCACTTAGCTAACGATCCCCTTCTGTACGAACGTTGGGCTGAATTCTTTGGCGAAGCAAGGTGGTGGGAAGATGTTCGTCGCCTGAAAATGGGGCCACAGGAAGCAACTTTTTATAAAGAAGTCGCTGGCGGAAAAGGTAAAATCACATGGCGTAACGAACATTATGCTATGCCAATCCCTTCAATTGAATTTGAATCGAATACAGATCCGGGAATGAAACAAAATCCAGGATATTAACATTAGAAACCCAAACCAACTATAATTATTTAGAAATGGAACAGCCTCCCGGAGGAGGCTGTTCCATAATCTAATTTGATCTACCATGAAAAAAAGGATTATTCTTTTTACAGTATTGATTTTTAGTATGTGCGGCTTATCGGCCAAACAATGGGTGTATGTTTCCCCGAAGGGGGACGACCGGAATATCGGTACCAGGGATCAGCCCCTGGCTTCACTTGCAGGCGCCCGGGACCATGTGCGGGATCTTCGCCAGCGAAAGGAGTTAAAGGATACTGTTTGTGTATATGTTTTTCCGGGGGATTATTACATGAAGGAACCACTGAAACTGACACACAAAGATACAGGGACAGAACAAACTCCTTTAATTTTTACGGCCTCAGAAGAAAACCGGCCCGTGTTTTATGGCGGTATCAAATTGAATAAATTTAAAGAGATTAAACCGAACCTCTGGCGCGTTTTTATCCCGGAAGTGGCACGGTATGGGTTTTATTTTGAGCAATTATATATCAATGGTGAACGCCGGTTCAGGGCCCAAACACCTAATCGTGGTGGGTTTTATTTAGTGAGAAATGTAGAAGAAACCATTTTGGATAAACCGGACGAACGGGCAGCTTCGCTGGCTGTACAGAAAATAAAATTATTCCCTTCAGATGCCGGCCTGTTGGATAGCCTTGAAGAAAACGGAACCGACGATGCTTTGGTCGTTTTCAACCACAACTGGGATGTGTCAAGAAAACGGATACAGTATGTTAACCCCCATGACACTGCTTTTTTCTTAACGGGGAAAGTCATGAAACCCTGGAACCCGATCAATAATAAAAGCC
>JAMDDG010000259.1:0-18820 GCA_023488865.1 Bacteroidota bacterium
ATTCGGATACGTAAACCGGTTCCATCGGGTAAAGAAATCTGCGAAAGACAACTTTTTTTCCTAACAGACAAGCTGCAGGAGGTAACCGTTAATGAAGAGGAGATTGCGCCATTTCTCCCGGCAGTATATGAAAAATTCACCAATTTATCCAAAGAAGAACTCATCAAACACATTGTCTCCCTTGAGTTTAACCGCTTCCTGGATTACTATGGCCATACTCCCGACCTGAACATACCGGATGGCCATGAAGAACGAAGAAGTCCAAGGGTAGTCGAAACCGAAGGATTGACAAAATTCAGGTTGAATGTCGGGCTTGCCAAAGGAATTTCGCCCAAAGAGGTGATCAATTTCGTGGTTGAAGCCACTGGCAGAAGAAATGTCGAGATAGGAAAGATCGATCTTTTTGGCAGCTATTCCGTTGTTGAAGTGGAAGATGCTGCTGGAAAAGCGTTGCTGCGCAACTCAAGGGGCATGTCTTTCCGCGGGACCTTCTTCGATGTGGAAGTTTTCGAAGAGAACCGCGACGATCGTTCTTTCCGCGGAAGACGCAGTGGCGGTTATCCAAGAGCAGAGGGGAGAACTGATTTCAAACGGATTGAAAGGAAACGGAGGTATTGATTTTTTAGTTTGTTCCCTTTAGAAACGCCACAATTTTATTTGTTTCATCCTCTGTGAGATTGGCGCGAAGTTTCATGTGCATACCAATGGTTTCCCATTGTGCAGAGCTGTAATCGGCTGGAGATGGTGCATTGTGACAGCGAATGCAATTCTCGCCCCATAGTTGCGATCCTGTCTTTTTGGCAACCAACTTAGAAGCTACACAGCCGTTAATAAGAATTGTTGCTCCTATAGCTGAAACAACAGCTGTAAAAATCACGAATATTTTTTTCATTTTTTTATATTTTTTTTAAAGGTCAGATAGAATAGCCGGATTTCGAGAATTATTTTCATTTCAGTTAGTGATTTCCGAATCATGGCTATTCCATAATTGTTTTATTATGAATGGCGTATTATAATTAGCAATTATTAAAGTCCGGTGGCAAAACGAACTATGAATTCTTTTTGTTGTGTCCCATCGGGTACATTGGTTGTTTCGTAAGCAAACCGCAAACCAGTACGCCAGCTTAACCAATATGTAAGTCCTAAATCCAATCGGGTAGTGCTTCCTCCATTTCCGTTTTTATCTTTAGGAGACCAAACTGCCTCTTTCGGTGGCGTTACGGCACAATATCGGAACATAAATTCGGATTTTTTTAAGAATCGATTACTGGCCATACCTGGACGTATGGAAAACTGAGCAAAATTAGATTGCAAGGTGTTGTCGAACGTATACGTTGACGAATTTGTTAATTGGTAATTAGCTCTATTGACCGTAACAGAATTATATTGCCCCCGAAAATTTATTGTAGAGCTGATTGCATCGATACTCTTTAGAAAAGATAAGTCAATGGCATAAGCAGTGGCCCTGATATTTTTATACAACGGATCACTTTCGTTGCCGGCAATTCCGGTTTTACCGGAAACACCTATCTCGAGAGATGAATTGGCGAATGGCAACAGGCCGATACGTCCCCCCACCTCTTTGTTACTGTTGTTGTCATTCCAGTTTTCGTATTGCAACAATCCCCCCATTACTGAGTCTGTATGCAAAGTCGGGCCATTGGAAACATACAAAACATAATTGAGTTTTGCATTACCCATCGGAATACCTCCGCGAACATCCATCCCCATAACAGCACCCCAAAAAAGGTGTGAGTCATCAGGCAAAATTCCATCGTCAGGACGGAGCGGTGCATTAGGGAATTTTTCAATATGATTTGGTTCCCATCTTTCGTTGTACGCGCCGAAGGGACTGAGCATCTTTCCCGCGCCGAAAGTCATGTATTTATTTAACTTGAAGGATAATTTTGCATATTCCAGATCAAACGCGGCTGAATTGTCATTAGTCCCGTCGTTTTTAATTTCTATTTCACTTTCGAAAAAGAGTTTATCCGAAAGTTTATACAGAAACATAGGACTAAACCCAAAATCGTTAAATGTAGTTTTGGGAATAGAGTTGTCTGTTCTGTTAAAATTAGCCTGAAAACCAAACCATGCAACTCCGGTTATAACCATTTTAGTATTACCAGGAACAGCGGAAAATAATCTAATATCTTTTTCTGTTTGTGTTGAATCCTGTCCATACCCTGTTGTAAAAGATAGGAGCAAAAGGAAAACGAATAAAAGTTTTTGGTTTTTCATTTTTTTCATCTGTTTATAATTTATTTTTTAATGGCCACATGGAACTCGCCGATAATTATTCGTCTGTGTGTCAGAAGATTTGCTATGGCTCGTTTCATTTTTTAATTTACTACTTGAATTTTAAAGTTCCATAGTTCTGTAAATTCATATTCAAATCGACAGTTTACTTTTTTATCCCCAATGTTCGTATATAGTTTATGACCTGCCAGCGCTGCTCTTCGGAAATTTCTTTTTTAAAAGAGAGCATCGGCTTTCTGCCTTCTGAAATTTTCCAGAAAATAGAACCATCTGTTTGTTTTTGGAATTGCTCTTGAGTAAAGTCCCTGGGACTTATTTCTAAGTCTCCGCTTTTCGGACCGTCTCCTTTCCCCTTTTTGCCGTGGCAGTCATAGCAGTTCTTTGTGTAAACAATTTTTCCTGCAGCAATGGATTGTTCGTTCGAAGCAATGGGATTGGTTACTTTTACGGCAGATGGCGGGGCAATCCATTCTTTACTTTGCGGTATTGAAGTGAATGCAAACAAAAAAGCAATTGATCCTGTTGTTATTCCGATTACATTGGAAAATGATCGTTTCATTTTGTTGCTTTGTCTGATGTTTTCTTTCATCTGTTTATAATTTGTTTTTTAGTTACAAAATGGAATTGACTCCATTTTCATTCCGTCGATCTTCGATTCGCATGTGATTATTATCATTTCGATTGGTGATTTAGCAATCATGCTCATTTCATTGTGTTTTTTTGTTATTTGACGTCCTGACGCTTAGGTCAGGTTGTTGACATTAGTCCCCAGCTTTAGTCGTTAGACATTATCGTCACCTTCTTTTATCTTTCGTAATTGGAAGATGATGAAAAAATAAGTACACCATACCCCACCAAAGATCGTTGCTATGATAAAGATGAGCGGTAGCGGGGCATGTGGCTCCCAGAGCGCACGCTGGGAACTGTTTTTCTCTATCGCAAGGGGAATCCCCCAGAAAGTAGTAGCACTTTTTTCCACATTGCCGAATTGATCGTTGTCCTCCATTCGTGCCACTACAGTAATTACGCCTGCTGTATCGCCCGGAATGTTTTTAGGAAAGGCAAAGGATGCTTCGCCTTTTTCATCCGTTGTAATAGTGTTGTCCTCTGCTGCCGGCATGATGCCAAAAAGGCGTTGTACATAAAACTTCAGTTCTGCATCTTTCACGGGTATTTCTTTTCCGTCTTTTCCAATTTCTGTTACCTTGGCAGTAACGAGCCGGGCAGTGTCGTGCGGATTTAAGTTGAGGGTAAGGCTTGCCTCTTTGTAATGCATCTTCTCTTCCGTATCTTCGTATAAGCTGTCATTTTCAATTTTTGCCACGATGGTGAAAGAGCGGTCTTTATCCAATGGTAAGCCATTCTGAAGCGCAATGACGGCTTTACCTTTATTATCTGTATTTACGCTGCTAAGTAACTGCTGTTCATTGTTATGCAGAACATAAAAATTAACCGGCGCATTTTTTGCAGGAACAAACTTTTTATCTATTCTTGCCTTTACTATCGCTACAGCAGTTTTAGTCATGTCTGCTTTCTTATAATAGGACAATTCAATAGTGGCTTCGCTCTTACCTTGAGGCTGTGATTGGTCCTGCGCGGTTGCAAAGTGACAGAATATAACGCTAAGGGCGATTGCAAGAGTTATTCTTTTAAGGAAATACTTGCAATTATTTGTGCTATTCCTCTTCATATTGTTTAGCTTATTATTACTGTTGGCCTTATTTGTTCGTTACCGGTTCCTGACTGTTCCGCAATAATTCTTGCTTCCTCTGCTTCACTCTGCCTCCTGAATTCAATAGCTACTTGCTTATCGTGTTCGATTTTTATCCCTTCTTCTACTTCCCATACTGCCATCATAGGGAAAAGTTTTGAAAAGAGGGTGATGACTAAAAAAATTCCCGCCAGGCATGCAGCTGTAACCGAAAATTCGATATAATTTGGAAAATAACTCGACCATGTCGCCGGAACTTCCTGTATGGGCATGAAGGGATGCAGAAGTGTAGGCACTACAATGAGGTATCTTTTTACCCATGCGCCCGCTACAATGATAACACAGGAAATGGAAAGCATTAATGGCGACCGCCCTTTGGGGAACGACATGATAATAATGGGCAGCAGTACAGTGCCTAATTGGCAAGTCCAGAAAGCTTTTGAGTAACTGCCATAAAACAAGTCAGACAACAAACGTCCTTCTGCCGTTGTCATTTTGTAAGCAGGGATCCAGTATTCGTTCAGGTTGAGATAGGCATAAATAAGCGTAAGCGCCAGCACGATGCGTCCCATCAGATCAAAATGTCTTAAGGTGAAATATTTTTCAAGGTGATACAGTTTTCGGAAGACGATCATTCCTAATATTACACCGGCAGAACCGGAGTATAGTGCACCTGTTACAAAGTAGGGACCGAACACGGTACTGTTCCATCCAGGACGCAGAGTCATGGCGAAAATATAACTAACAACAGTGTGCACAGATACTGCTACCGGAATGATCACGATAGTCATAATGGTCATTGATAATTCTAATCTGTGCCATTGTGATTTAGTGCCTTTCCATCCTATAGCCATTTTGGTATAAAGCCATTTTTTGAATTTTTTAAATGGCGAATCGCAGACGGTTAGCCTGTCCCTGCAAAGTGCCATATCGGGTATCATCGGTAGAAAAAGAAATATTGTGCTGCCTGCCAAATAGGTGCAGATTGAAATGACATCCCAAATAAGTGGTGATTGTACCCTTCCGAAAATGACAAGGTTTGCTATCCGGTCCGGACGGCCTAAGTCAATAATTGGTATAATCCCGCCAAAGATCAGGGATACAAATGTTAGCAACTCGGCAGAGCGGGTGATGGGCCTCCGCCATTCCTGTTTTGTAATCCGCAGGATGGCTGATACAAGAGTGCCTGAGTGACTGATACCAATAAAGAATACAAAAGTAGAAATGTATAAACCCCAGGATACATAATCGCGCATGGCGGTGACTCCCAGTCCATGTTTGAGTTGGTGGATATAACAATAAAGCCCCCAACTCATCACTATCAGCAGACACCCTATCCAGATTTGAGTGGAGCGCCCCCATTTTTGTGTAGGGCGGAGACAATCTTCGCGAACGGTTTCTATCTCGTTTTTCAGATTGAATTTTTCGTTTATCATATGGTGAAATTTTACAATTTTTATGCCCACTGATTACATCTGCATTTCTCTCATGTCCATCCCCATGGGTTTTGTTTTTTTCTTTTCTGTTCCGACATTTTTCATATCGGGTACAGGAAATTTTCTGTTCTTTGGCGACAGATAATACACTCGTGGCTCCGTTCCCAACTCTTCGAGATGCCGGTAGCCTGCATTATCTTCGAGAAACTGGCTTAATTTTACAGTTACTCCCGATGCGTTGGTAACTGCATCTTCATTCTGGTCGCCAAAATAGATGGCATTCATCGGGCATCCACTCGCGCAAGCAGGCATTTTACCTTGCCTGATCATATCCGGGCAGAAATCGCATTTCTCCACGGTTCCCATTCTTCGCGGAACACTTTGTTCGGGAGAATAAGGTAAATTACCAATTGCAGCCATTTGCCCTGGATCTGGATGGCTCCAGTTAAAAAAACGTGTAGAATAAGGACAGGCAGCCATGCAGCAGCGGCAACCGATACAGCGTTCATTATCAATAAGCACAATACCATCCTGCCGCTTGAAAGTAGCATTCACCGGACAAACTTTTGTGCAGGGAGGATTATCACAATGGAAGCAGGGCTTTGGGAAAAAGTAAGGCGCAGTGGATTCAGCATCTTTCATCTTAAACACTTTTATCCATTCGCGGTCGGGTTCTGTGAAGTGCATTGCCTGGCATGCTGCCGTACATGTTTTACAGCCATCGCATTTGGCAAGGTCAATCACCATTACGAATTTTTTGCCGACTATTCCTATTCGGGATTCTTCATTTGATACCGGTGGCGGACGATATTCTTTCAGATGATCTGAACTTGCCTCATAAACTTTCCCATTGGTAGTAAACACTTTTAATTTTTCTCCGGAATCTTTTTCTCCAGAGAGAATTTTTTCAATTCCAAATGTACCCGCAGCGAGAAGGCTTCCGGAAAACAGTCCTTTTCTCAGGAAATCCCTGCGGTCGGTTTTGCTGTTTTGTTTGTTGTCTTCCTTCATATAATTTTTATTACGTGAGGCAAATGAGCACAACAATTGGTCAAAAGACATTCTAATGTTAAGCTAATATCCTCAAATAGAAAAAAATATGCAGATGATTTTACACCATATCCCAATGACTATGAGATACGAATCTTTACGAACGTACGAAAATGTGTATGATTATAAATTCGTGCAAACTCTGTCCGATCCAACAGAACACGGATTCCATGCTTTTTTGTCAGAATGGGATTCCAACAGGAAAAGACTTTTGCGGAAAAGTTGAACTGAACTACAGTTTGTAGATAAAATGCAGGAAAAGTTGAATTACTGGTAAGCGGTGAGCGGAAGGTAATCACGAAAAAACATTGTACTTACTTATCAATTGGTATAATTTTTTTTCATCGAGTAATCCAATTTTGCTTCCGTGGTCTCTTCTTTCAATGAGTTTTTCTTTTTCAAAATCGGATAACTGGCGAATGATGAGTTCTTCGCTGGTACCGGCGATGGCGGCAATATCTTTCCGGCTCATGTAAACATCTAACTCATTCTTTCTGTTTACGCCAAAACTTTTTTTCATGAACAAGAGCGCTTCAGCTGTTTTTTCCCTTACGTTCATTTGCATCAGGTATTTCAATCTTTTTTCGGCAATTTCAAGTTCATCGCCAAGATAGGATATTAGGTGCATTGAGAGTTTTGAAATATCGCACACTTGCATAAAATCATTCGTCTCAAAAAAACATACCCGACTGTCTTCCAGTGTAACCGAGCTTGTGAGATAGGTTGCTCTTCCGTAACCCCTGAAACAAAGTGATTCACCAGCCTGCACCAGGCGAACGATCTGAGGAGTTCCATTCAGACCCGAAGAAAATATTTTTATTTTGCCTTGTTGCAGAAAAAAAAGTCCATGAATAGGGGCCCCTTCGTGAATAATATAATCTCCTTGTAAATATTCCGACTGATTTTTTTTTGAATCAATCAAATGGAGGTCTATGGATGAACCATATTGCTTGAAGAAGCAGGTAGCACTCTGGCATTGCTCGCAGGAAACGAAGTTTATTGGCTCCATATTTTTTTTAAAATTGTTCCAAATTAAACATTTATTATTTGCTGAAGTATTTTATTCTGTTAAAAAATAGGTAAGGACAAATTTTTTAACAGATACAGCCTAAAGTGCACGCCGAGAACATGAGATGCGGGTGCTGATAGTATTGTGCGGATAACTCCTTGCAAAATTTGAAAATTAGTAGAAAAGATTATCTTTGAAAATAAAAATGATTCCATTAGCGAAGGACTTACAGAAGGTAAAAAAAAATATAGATGAGTTTGGAGAGATTACTCAAAGAGTTCTACAGTATTTACCAAATGTATTAAGTAGTTCTGAAATAAAAAATGACTACACAATTCATACCTCTCAAATTGCCGGAACTACAAAATATATAAGGCCAATCAATCGTAACTTATTTATTTATAACGAACAAGAGTTTGTTCGATCCTTTGATGAATTGAAAAATATTCTCGGGAAAGTGAAATTAAATTGTATAATTGAGAAAATAGAAAAGGATATTATCGACAAGACGGTGTATACAATTCAGCAATCTATTGGGGCAGGATTAGATTTGTTAGTCAATCAAAACAGTGCAAGAAAGCATGCAGGCAATAGGTTTGAAGAACTCATTAAAGTAGTTTTCACAGAAATAGGAGTGGCCAATAAAAAGCTTGTTCTTCAAATTCCTTATGAGACTGAAGAAGGAATAAAAACGTATAAATGTGAGAATGATTTAATTTTGTCACCTTATAGTGAAGTTAGCTCTTCAATAAATTCTCTGGATGAAAAGGAAATAGTCGTTTCAGTAAAAACAACTTCAAAGGATAGGATGGGTAAAATGTTCATTGATAAAATTTTATTAGAACAGTTCGTCGGGCACCCACAAAAAGTAATAGGGGTTTTTCTAAACGATGTTCAACGAAAGGAGAATGATAATATTAGTTTTACCCTGGTTTCTGGATTATTTATGGTTTACTCAAAATTTCTCACTAAACTGGAGGGTATATATTATCTGGATCCTCCTCCAAATGCTTCCAAAAAGCCATACTCAGACTATATGAGTAGATTTTCAGAATTGATTTCTGGAGATTTCAGAAACTTACTAACCTCTTAATTTTTTCCTTCTTTGATTTGATGCTTTTTCGTCTACTGCGTCTAAAATTCTGGAAATGTGGTGTTTGTCTAATAGTCTTTTTTTGATTACTTTACAATATTCTAAATCTAATTCAGTTCCGATCCATTTTCTTTTGTATGCTTCAGCAACAGCAAAAGTTGTTCCTGAACCACCAAATGGGTCAAGAATAATACTGTCAAAATTTGATGATGAAAGTATTATTTTTCTGAGCAACTCAACTGGTTTTTGAGTTAAATGTGGAAATTTTTCCCAAGCTCCATTGGAAATCGTAGGTATTTCAAAAACGTCTTTTGGTTTTGCCCCTAAAGGATTCGGTTCCCATATATAATCTTTTTTGTTACCATTAGAATATTGAGAAGATTCTGCCTGTGTTCTTTTAGGATACTTCAATGTATGTTCATTATATTGTATCCTGACCTCATCAATATTTAAAGTAAAATCTTTTGATTTTCTAAAGTGTAATATGCTTTCATGTGAACGTCCCCAGTCGTTTCCTAGATTAGCTTTGTTTCGATAAAACCAAACTAACCATTTGCATCCTTTAAATAATGGCGAAGCGGACCATTTTATATCAGCGAGTATTTCAGAAAACCCACAAACGTATAAGGACCCAGTCTTTTTCAAAACTCTTTGTGCTTCTGAAATCCATTCCATGCTCCATCTGACATATTCTTTTTGGTTCGAGAATGTATCCCATTCTGCTTTTTTAATATTGTAAGGCGGGTCTGCAAAAATTAAATCAATTGAGTTTGAATCTTGTAATTTTAAAAATTTGATAGCATCACAATTGTACAATTCACCAAATTCACTTTTAAAATATGGTGTAATGGATTCTCTTTCTTGAATTCTTGGTCGATACTGTATTTCAAGTTGGAGTTCTTCTACTAAGAGAGAAATTTGTTCTTCGGAGTAAACCCGGTAGTTATTTATTGGGTGTCTTGAACATTTAAATTTGCCATTTTTATCCCATCTTCTAAGCGTTTCAGAACTAATATTCAAGATGTCAGCAGCTTGACTAATTGATAAATATTTATCCATATCCTTAAACAACCTTACACATGATTATACAGCAAATATAGGTGAAAAAGATTGGAATAAATAGAATTTTGAAATAATATATTGCAGTTTAAGCGTAAATTTGAATTTAGTTATCTATTAAAGATATGCCATGGGAAATCGAAAGTGATGGTGTGAATTGAATCTTCAAGGACTATCAAAACTATAATCCTCCCCTCAATTTAGTCTATAAACATTCACGCGATTTCCAGGACAGTAATGTTAATTTTGGTACGATTTTGTAAAGGCAAAATTTTGCCTTAACTTGTATAATATGAGGAGGTCATGATCTGAAAAACCGGATAGGACCACCCTAAATTTAAGGAGTTGAACCATAAACTTGCATTTTAAATGAACTAATTTCTTGGAACTTAGGCTTTGATTTTCGTTAATTTGCAAAATTTTTAAGAAGTCACCGGTCACTTACGTTCACAATATGGAAGAAAATCTGGTCATCGTTGAGTCTCCTGCCAAGGCAAAGACCATTGAAAAATTTTTAGGCAAAGATTATCTGGTTAAGTCCAGTTTTGGTCATATACGCGATCTGGATAAGAAAGATTTTGGCGTTGACCTGAACAACCATTACCAACCGAATTATATCGTTTCGGAAGACAAGAAAAAAGTGGTGGCCGAATTAAAGAAAGCGGCAAAAGCGGCAAAAACGATATGGATCGCATCGGATGAGGACCGGGAAGGGGAAGCCATCGCATGGCACCTGATGGAGGTCCTGAAACTGGATCCTGCCACCACCAACCGGATCGTTTTTCATGAAATTACCAAGGATGCCATTCATCACGCTATCGGACATCCCCGTCACCTGAACAAAGATTTGGTGGATGCACAGCAGGCCCGGAGAATACTAGACCGTCTCGTCGGTTTTGAAATCTCGCCGGTATTGTGGAAAAAGGTTAAACCCTCCCTCTCTGCAGGCAGGGTTCAGTCGGTTGCGGTAAGGTTAATTGTTGAACGGGAGCGGGAAATCATCAATACGGTGTCCGTTCCCTATTTCAAAGTGACTGCACAGTTTATCGTACCAGAGAAATCAGGAAAGAGTGCTTTGCTTAAAGCTGAATGTTCAGAAAGATTTGAAAATGAGGAAGATGCCAGCCAGTTTCTGCAAAAATGCAGCAAAGCTGAATTTGTCATCGGCGATATTGTCACCAAACCGGCCAAAAAATCCCCGGCGCCCCCATTCACTACCTCTACCCTTCAGCAGGAGGCCAGCCGGAAAATGGGTTTCCCTGTTTCGCTCACCATGTCGGTAGCCCAACGGCTGTATGAGGCAGGTAAAATCACCTATATGCGAACCGATTCTACCAATCTTTCACAGACTGCCCTGAACAGTGCTAAAATGAAGATTACAGAGTCGTACGGAGAAAAATATGTTAAGATACGTCATTACAAAACCAATGCAAAAGGGGCCCAGGAGGCCCACGAAGCCATCCGCCCGACCAATTTTTTTGAAGAGGAAATAACAGGATCTGCTCAGGAACAAAAATTATACAGCCTGATCTGGAAACGGACCTTAGCATCCCAGATGGCAGATGCCGAATTGGAGCGTACCAATGTGACCATCAACATATCCAATACTTCCGAGCGCTTTCTGGCCTCAGGTGAAGTGTTGAAATTTGATGGTTTTCTGGGTGTTTATCTTGAATCGAGTGATGAAGAAAACCTTTCGGATGAAGAAAAAGGGTTATTGCCACCGTTGTCCGTCAAACAAAAACTAACAGCGGAGTCGATCCAGGCGCTTCAGCGTTACACGTTAAAACCGCCCCGTTACACGGAAGCGAGCCTGGTTAAGAAGCTGGAAGAGCTGGGCATTGGACGGCCTTCAACCTATGCACCGACCATCACCACTATCCAGCAACGGGATTACGTCGTCAAAGAAGACCGGCCAGGTACCGAACGTCTGTACATACAATTAGTCCTTAAGTCAGGAAATATCAGAAGAGAGGAGAAAACTGAAATTACCGGCACCGAAAAATCAAAACTATTTCCTACGGACATTGGCTTGGTTGTCAATGACTTTTTAATGAAACATTTCGAGCCAATCGTTGATTTTAACTTTACTGCATCCGTCGAAAAACAATTTGATGAAATCGCGGAAGGGAATCTGGTCTGGCAGGAGATGATCGATGATTTTTATCTTCCGTTCCATCGTCAGATCGAGAATGCATTAGCCAATTCTGAACGGGCCCGTGGCGAAAGGATATTAGGGGTCGATCCTGCCACCGGGAAAACCGTTTCAGCAAAAATCGGGAGGTTCGGGCCCTTTATCCAGCTTGGCGAAACCACTGAAGGCAGTGAGGAAAAACCCGTTTTTGCCAGTCTGCAACAGGGTCAGAGCATCGAGACCATCACCCTGGAACAGGGGTTGAAACTTTTTGACCTTCCCAGGGACCTGGGTGAGTATGAAGGCAAGAAAGTGACAATTGGAATTGGGAAGTTTGGCCCTTATGTAAAGCATGATTCGAACTTTGTCTCTTTGAAAAAGGGGGTAGACGATCCCTATACTGTTCTTCTTGATCGCGCCATCGAGTTGATCCTGGAGAAAAGGGAAAAAATTTCAAATTCTTTGTTGAAAACTTTTGAAGAAGACCCGGATATCCGGATTTTGCAGGGTCGATGGGGCCCTTATATCTCCTATAAAAAACAAAATATCAAACTGAAAAAGGAGATCAAACTGGATCAATTGACTTATCCTGTGTGCAAAGAGGTAATTGAGATGGAACTTAAAAAGCCAAAACAGAAAAAATCGAAATAGAATAAATTTCTGCCGGGCAATTATTAACCAAAGTTTTTTTACTTTGTCAGTAAAACCATGACTTATGTTTAAGGAACTCATAACACCGGCCCAAGAATTACCAATCGTTAAAAATTACACGGGAGATAAAGGCCATCTGGGAACCGTGCTAAAAAACAGTTTCTGGGATGAGTCCGCCTTGCCCGATGTTGTGATTCTTGGGATTACTGACGATCGGCTCACTAATTTATCTGCTTTTTCGGATAGTTCCGATACAATAAGGGAACAACTTTATCACCTCAACGGTTTTTCCGATACATTCCGGATAGTGGATTTGGGAAATGTTATAACCGGAAAAGAGGTTACTGATACCTATGCTGCAGTCCGCCTGATTGCCGAAGAGATCGCTTCGCTGGATATTCCGCTTCTTTTCTTAGGTGGAAACCAAAGTTTCACCCTACCACTTTTAGAGGGGATAAATAAAAATGAAGCCGTATTAACGGTTATTGACGATCGAATTGACACCCTTGCCCAGGAAAATAGCGTACGTGATGATATTTTCCTTAACAATCTTTCAAATGAAACCATTGTCAACCTAATGGCTGTCCAGTCTTTTTTTGTATCGGCCAACAGCAAAGAGACTTTTTCAGAAGAATTTAAAGGATCGCTTTTCACATTGGGCGAATTAAGGGAAGGCATCCGGGAGATGGAGCCCTATCTTCGGGAAACCGATCTGGTCAGTTTTGATTTTGGGGCGCTTAAATTATGTGAAGCCCCCGGTCAGGACAGGAATTCGCCTAACGGATTAACTGGAGAGGAAGCTTGTCAACTTGCCTGGTATGCAGGAATATCACCCAACCCTGTGTGGTTTTCCATCTTCGGTTACAATCCTGCCAAAGATCCGGATCGGGTGGGAGCCATGACGGCGGCTCAGATCGCATGGTATTTCCTAAACGGGAAATCCAAGAAAATTGATGATGTCCCTAAGGATGAAGCCATTGATTTCATGCACTTTATCGTCTCGATCGAAGGAATCCCCGATCCTGTTACTTTTCTTAAGCATCCTGTTTCCAGAAGATGGTGGATGGAAGTACCCTCCCCCGATTGTGATTTTTTTCCACTCCGGGTACCCTGTTCAAAAAAAGATTACCGGAAAGCGTGCAAGAATGAGATCCCTGACAGATGGTGGTCAAATTTCAATAAAAGTTACTAAAAAAGAGCTTTTATTGTCAAAAACACCTGCAATGATAACATGGATTGCCCGGAATCCATAGCATTAAGCTTTCCGAGAAAAACGAGAAAAGAATGAAATTTGTAAAGCTTTTGTGGATTTTATTAAATATATGTACATTCGCTGCGAATGCACAGCAGGATCCGCAGATCAGTCAGCATATGTTCAATCATCTGATGACTAATCCCGGATTTGCGGGCAACTCCGGACTTATCAATCTTATGTTATTGAACAGGCAACAGTGGGTTGGGTTCCCCGGAGCGCCTGCAACAACTGTTTTTCAGGCAGATGCGCCCCTGAAATTAATTGGGGAAGCTGACGGATTAGGTTTCACGGTAGTGAAAGATGAAATAGGGTACGAAAAAAATGTCTCATTTGGATTGAGTTATTCGTTCCGTTTTCAACTTGGACAGGGTCAGTTAGGTTGTGGCGCCTCTTTTGGCATGATGAACAAAAACCTGCGTCCGGGTTGGTCTGGTTCTCAGGGGGGTGAACTCATTGACGGATCAGATCCGTCTTTGCCAAAACAAGAAGTAAATGGGGTTCTGACTGATGTCGGGGTTGGTTTTTTTTACCGGCAAAAGAAGTATTATCTGGCTATTTCATCCCTTCACTTAAACCAGCCCTCGTTTGCTTTTGAAGAAAATGGCCACTATTCGTTGAAAAGACATTATTATCTGTCGGGCGGTTACAATATTGAACTGAACGATGATCGTTTTGCCTTTCAGCCTTCGTTCTTCATTAAATCAGATGGGACAACTTCCCAGCTTGATCTGGATCTTTTACTTAAATATAATAAACGGTTTTGGGGAGGAATTGGGTACAGGAACAAAGATGCGGTAATGCTATTTCTGGGCTTCGAAATGCAAAATGGTTTGAAAATTGGATATTCCTATGATTTGAATACTTCAATTTTGTCAAATTATAATTCCGGTTCTCATGAACTTTTTATCTCCTACGCTGTTCTTTTAAATAAAAATAGAAGTCAAAAAAACAAAAGTGTTAGGTTTTTATAACTTTGGAATGAAAAATAGTGGTTCACAAGATATGAATCGAACGATAAAAAAATTGTTTGCTTATGGCAGTTTTTCGGCCATATTGCTTCTTTCCGGATGTCACAATTCCGGAAACGGGGAATTGGTGGGGGTTCAAAAACGCGGTAAATATTTAGAGCCATCCCCGTTGGGAATGGTGATGATACCTGGACGAAGCTTCAATATGGGGCCGTCTGACCAAGATATTACCGGCGTCACAACTCCAACCCGCACAGTCGATCTGGCCACTTTCTGGATGGACGACACCGAAATTACCAACAACGAGTACCGGCAGTTCGTATATTGGGTCCGCGATTCCATTGCCCGGGATCTATTATCCCAGAAATTTCCTGAGTTTAAACCGACAACCACCCGAAAGGGAGATCCAATCGATCCGCCAATTCAGAATTGGAATATTAAACTCAATTGGAGGAAGGCAGACTATGCCCCTGAACTGGAACAACTTTATTACGATAAAAGCGAAAGGATTTTTGGTAAAAAAGAGATTGATGTCCGAAAGTTGAACTACAATTATTACTGGGTTGACCTTCAACAAGCTGCGAGACGCCAAAGCTCATACGACTTCACGCAACAAAAATATACCGGGAACATAGTCGATATCAACGGCAAAGTGGCCCCGATACAAAACCGATCCAGTTTTGTGATGAGCGAAGCAGTCAATATTTACCCCGACACCCTGGTTTGGATCCGTGATTTCACTTACGCTTTCAATGAACCCTGGACAAAGTTGTATTTCTCCCATCCGGGCTTCGATGACTATCCCGTTGTTGGGGTAACCTGGAAACAGGCCAAAGCTTTTTGTATGTGGCGGACCAATTTTAAAAATAAGAGTCTGTCAGATAAAGGGGATTATGCCGTTCAAGACTATCGTTTACCTTCGGAGGCAGAATGGGAACTTGCCGCAAGGGGTGGCTTAGATAATTCCATGTATCCCTGGGGCGGTTATTATACACGTTCCAAAACCGGGTGTTTCCTGGCCAATTTTAAACCTATGCGCGGCAACTATAGCGACGACGGAGGGAAAGCAACCATCAAGGTGGCAACCTACGAACCAAATGGTTATGGATTGTACGATATGGCCGGGAATGTAGCTGAATGGACAATTACTGCCTACGACGAATCTACCTATAATTTTATGCACGACATGAACCCCAATTTTGAATACAATGCATTGCCCGACGATCCTCCCACTATGAAACGAAAGGTAATCAGAGGGGGTTCGTGGAAAGACATCGCTTATTATATACAAGTTGGGACGCGAACTTTTGAATACCAGGATACTGCAAAATCCTATGTCGGCTTCAGGTGTGTGCGTTCCTCTATCGGTGAAGAAAATTAAACAACACAAAAACTGATTTATTATGGGACTTTCGGAACTGACACACTCTCACAAATGGAAAACCACCATGAGTTACTTTTACAGCATCGGTGCTTCCGTTGTACTGTTAGGGGCTCTTTTTAAATTGGAACACTGGACTGGTGGCGGAACAATGCTAATGATCGGCATGTCTTGTGAGGCATTGATCTTCTTTCTATCTGCGTTTGAACCTTTAGTTGAAACTCCCGACTGGGCAAAGGTTTACCCTCAACTAAGTCCGGACTTTGAGTTTGAGGAAGAAATTGAACTACCGGTTAAGACGACTTCAAAAGGAGGAGGATTTGACGATTTTTTGGAGAAAGCTGAGATTACTCCCGAATTGTTATCCAAACTTAAAAAGGGGATTCAAGATCTGACCAATACGGCCAAAGGTATATCTGAAATTTCAAGCGCGACCCTGGCAACAGAATTGTATGTCAAAAACTTAGGTAGCGCATCTCAGTCAATGAGTTCATTTTCAGAAGTTAACAACAAAGCCACTTTATCTGTCGAACGGTCGCTGGGAGATTTAGTCCACAGTTACGAGCACTCCTCTAAACTGATCTCCGGCTCTTCCAAAGAGTTGGCAGAAAGTTTCGCCGATTCAACTAAGAAAATCAACCAGCAGCTTGCTTCAACCAGCGAAAAGTTAACTGTTTCTTACAAAGAATTTACCGAATCCATTCACAAGGATATTGCTGCTATCAACGAAAACTCCAAAAATTATTCAGGGGAGATTTCACGGATTAATACGAGCATGTCATCGTTGAATTCTTCATATGAGCTTCATCTGCAAAATGTTAAAAAATTGACGGAGACTTCAGCAAAAAGTGTAGCTGATCAGGCCGGATTACAACAAATAGTTAATGAAACATTGGAAGAAGCTAAAAAATACCATCAATTGACCGAGCGCATGAACAAAAACCTCGAAGCATTGAACCAGGTTTATGGGAATATGCTGGGTGCAATGAACATCAAAGGTTAATCAACTCAATTCGCTGACCTCATGAGTGTAAAAAACTGTCCGGAAACACCCCGGCAACGAATGATAAGCCTGATGTACCTGGTATTAACGGCCATGTTGGCACTAAACGTCGACAAGTCTGTTATAGATGCATTTGCGCTGGTTGACAAAGGGTTCATGCAAACAATTTCAAATTTCAACAATAAAAATCAAACTGTTTATACCCACTTCAACAACGCGGCGCAGGAGAACCCACAAAAAGTAGGTGAATTAAACCGTTCAGTTCAAAAAATAAAGGAACGAACAGACACCTTGTACAATTACATCACCCATTTTAAAGAGATGATCGTCAAAAAGGCAGATGGTCCTAACGGGAGGATTGATAGTATTGTAAATAAGGAAGATATGAATTTCACTGAAGAAATTATGATGACCAAAAAGAATGGAACTTTATTGAAAAAAGCCATTGAAGATTATCGAAATTTTCTTCTCAAAAATATCGATCCTAATGAGGCCTCTTTGATCGCATCTATTAAGGAGACTCTTGACACTTCAGACCCTCCGGGCGTCGAAGGGAGCAAACCTACCTGGGAGAGCAGCAAATTCCAGGGATATCCATTGATCGCGGCGATAACGCTTATGTCAAAAATGCAAAGCGATATCCGCAACAGCGAGTCTGATGTTATTAATTATTTTTATACAAAAATTGACGCTTCTTCCTTCAAATTCAACAAACTAAAAGCACAGGTCATTCCAAAGTCTGATTATGTTCTGCAAGGGGATGTCTATGAGGCCAAAGTTTTTATTTCTGCTATCGATACTACTGCCGTTCCAGAGATTACAGTCAATGGCAATGCGCTTCCAATTATCCCGGGTGAAAATGCCGGGTTGTACCGTGCCAATGCCAGCACTGAGGGTACGTTTGTCTATAAAGGGGTAATCAACTTCAAAAACCCCAACGGGATGTACGTACAATATCCCTTCGAGAAGGAGTACCAAGTCGCTAAGCCTTCCATAACGGTATCCCCAACCAAGATGAATGTACTTTATGCAGGCTTGCCAAATCCAATCTCTATCTCCGTACCCGGAATTTCATCGCGGGACATTCAGGTCTCCATGCAAAATGGCAGGATAGAACAGACCGCTAATGGCTTTATGGCTTATCCAGAAAAAATCGGGGTGAAAGCTATTATCTCCGTTAACGCTACTGTTGATAAAGTGGTCAAACCAATGGGGTCCATGGAATTCAGGGTTAAATCCGTTCCGGATCCTGTAGCTACTGTTGCCGGGAAAAAAGAGGGCTCAATCACCAAAGCTGAATTGATGGGTGAAGACGGACTTTATGCAAATATTCCGGATTTTGATTTCGATGTAAAATTTAAGGTACTTTCTTTCGTGTTAAATATTTCAGCGAGTGGTGGTTTTGAAGATAACAACCCTACAGCAGGAGGTTTATTCACAGCAGACAATAAATCAAAATTTAAAAACCTGTCGCGCGGACAACGCATCTATTTTGATGATATTCAAGTAAAAGGGGATGATGGAATCACCAGAACCTTACCTTCTATCAGTTTAAAAATTAAATAAGCAATGAGACAAAATTTGTTATCCTTTTTAATCCTTATTGCGGGTATAACTACCTGCAATTCCCTTATGGGACAGGGTATAGAGGATATTGTAAAAAACAGGAACAACAGCGCTTACGAAAAAAAGATCACTTTTGAACGCAAACCCGCACCTCTTCCCGGCGTCCGTGAAGCAGATGTCATGTGGTCTAAAACCGTTTGGCGGCTGATCGATTTGAGGGAGAAGATGAACCAGCCATTGTATTT
>JAMDDG010000259.1:19545-23211 GCA_023488865.1 Bacteroidota bacterium
TTCTCAACCCGTTCGATCTGGTGGATTTTTATTTCGAACCGGGAGAAGTCTACCCCTTTGTTGTATCTGGAGATGTAAATCTCCTTAAATCCCAGTTTCTGGGCTTCTGCAATTCGCTGTTCTACTCTTCCGACTGGCCGTATCTCCCCTGTCAACCCTATTTCTCCCGAAAAGGCAGTTCCCTTATCAATGGCGACATCGAAATTGGAAGAAAGGATGGCACATATAACTGCCAGGTCCATGGCAGGATCATCTACCTTCAAACCCCCGGCAATGTTGAGAAAAACATCTTTTACCATCAATTTAAATCCGGCCCTTTTTTCCAGTACAGCCAGGAGCATGTTCATCCTCCGGAGGTCATAACCGGTAGCCGATCGCTGTGGCGTTCCGTAGGCTGCCGATCCAACCAGTGCCTGTACTTCAATCAGAAATGAGCGCATCCCTTCGATGGCGGCAGCTGTGGAAGTTCCGCTCAATCCTTCGTTGTGCGAAGAGAGCAGCATTTCCGAAGGATTGCCCACCTCCCTCAATCCGGATTGCTGCATTTCATAAATTCCAAGTTCCGAAGTTGATCCAAACCGGTTTTTTACCGACCTGACAATCCTGTAAAGATGGTTTCTGTCTCCCTCAAACTGCAAAACGGTGTCAACAATGTGCTCGAGTACTTTAGGTCCGGCCAGACCTCCCTCTTTGTTGATGTGCCCGATCAGGATCACGGCTATGTTCCGGGCTTTGGCTAACTTCATGATAGCGAGGGTACACTCCCTGATTTGCGTCACACTCCCGGCAGTCGATTCAATTGCCTCGCTGCTGACGGTTTGGATAGAATCAATAATCACCAGCTCCGGCGATTCCCGGTCGATGTGTACAAGGACCGATTCTAACAATGTTTCGCACAGGAAAAGACAGTCGGGATTGTTCCTTTCCAACCGCTCTGCGCGCATTTTAAGCTGTTGGAGACTCTCTTCCCCTGAGATGTATAGCACTTTTCTATTTCGGAGCTGTAAGGCAATCTGGAGCACGAGCGTCGACTTCCCGATGCCCGGTTCACCACCAAGCAAAATCAGTCCGCCTGGCACCATTCCGCCACCCAATACCCGGTTAAACTCTGTATTTGTCGTATCAATCCTGGGTAATTCCAGCAAATCAATCTCATCCAGCGTTACGGGTTTTGAAGAAGATTGAGCCCCTAAATTGGAAGAGATACTTTTCGCAGGTGTTGAAACCTCTTCCTGAAAGGTATTCCACTCCCCGCAGACAGAACAATGTCCGATCCATTTAGGTGAAGTGTAACCGCAATTCTGACAGACAAAAGAAGTTTTGAGCTTTGCCAATGTATTTAAATCAACCTGTTAGTTTCTGTATCAGGGAAAATAATGGAAGGTTCAAAAGATTTGGCCTCTTCGAAATCGATGGTTGCATACGAAACGATGATAATGACATCGCCCACTACCACCTTTCGGGCAGCAGGGCCATTGAGAATTATATCACCAGATTTTCTTTTCCCGCGTATCACGTAGGTTTCGAACCGTTCCCCATTGTTGATGTTGACAATTTGGACCTTCTCATTTTCGATCATATTGGCAGCGTCCATCAAATCTTCATCAATGGTAATGCTTCCAATATACTGGAGATCAGCACCGGTAACAGTTACTCTGTGGATTTTGGATTTGCAAATTTCTATAAACATCCGGAATATTTTTATTTATCAAAAACAATGTTGTCAATTAGTCGGACTGAACCAGCATATACAGCAATACAGCCTACTTTTTTTCCTTTTTGATCCCACCCGGCGATGGCTTGAAGTGTGAGTTCATCCACAATTTCAAAATACTCTACTTTGAGCAATGCATTTGAATTGATTTTTTCAATCACACGTCGTTTTACCTCGTCGGGAGCATAAATACCGGCTTCTATGACAGCTTCCTGCAATATACGATAAATTTGCGGGGTTACCGCCCTGTGTTCTTTAGAAAGCAAAGCATTTCTCGAGCTCATGGCCAACCCGTCTGCTTCCCTGACAATATCGCAGGGAACAATTTCAACCGGCAAGCCCAGCATCGCAACCAAATTTTTGATGATCGAATATTGTTGAAAATCTTTCAGCCCAAAATAGGCCCTGTCAGGTTTTATAATTTCGAACAACTTGCTTACAACCTGCGCGACGCCATTAAAATGACCGGGCCTGTATCGTCCTTCCATCACCGTTTCCAGGGGACCAAAGTCAAACCTCCGGGTATCCGGTTCCGGATATACCTCACTTACATCGGGGGAAAAAATATAAACAGCTGGATATAAGGAAAGTAATTCTGCATCGGCTTCTATGGTCCTGGGATAATTTTTCAAATCATTGGTATCATTGAACTGGGTCGGATTGACAAAAATAGAGACTACCACACGGTCGTTTTCGCGCACAGCCCGATCTACCAGCGATAGGTGTCCTTTATGCAACGCACCCATAGTTGGCACTAAGCCAATCGATAGAGCCCTGTTCCGGTCAGAATTTAGCACGTACTGTAATTCCTTTCTCGTTTTAATCAGCTCCATTTTGTACTTGATATCTTATACAAAGTAAAGCATTATCTGAACAAAATAAAAGTGCGCTAAAGTGAACTAAAGTGCCCAAAGTTACCTTCTCAAAATTAGGAGTCCAGAAGTACTTTAGGCACTTTATGCACTTTAGCGCACTTTCCTCTCTTTCACTTTGTTTAACTTTTGCCCCCTTATAAATCGTTGAAAGTTGCGGAAATTTTATATATTTTTGCAAAATATTTAAGTTAAAGGAATGGAAAAAAAGAAGGTTCTATTTATCTCACAAGAAATCACACCTTATCTACCTGAATCAGAGATTGCCGAAATTAGCCGATATCTGCCTCAAGGGATACAGGAACGCGGGAAAGAGATCCGTACCTTCATGCCTCGCTTCGGAAACGTAAATGAACGAAGAAACCAGCTCCATGAAGTGATTCGCTTATCAGGAATGAATTTGATCATTAACGACAACGATCACCCTTTGATTATCAAGGTAGCATCTATCCAGGCAGCCCGAATGCAGGTCTATTTTATTGACAATGAAGATTATTTTCAAAGAAAATATTCACTCAGAGATGAAAACAACGTTGCATTCGATGACAATGACGAGCGCGCCATATTCTTCGCACGGGGGGTACTCGAGACGGTCATCAAACTACGCTGGTCTCCGGATATTATCCATTGCCATGGCTGGTTTACTGGCATGGTACCGCTCTTTGTCAAAAAAACTTACAAAGACAATCCATTGTTTGCCAACACACGTATTGTTTATTCTGTTTATAACGATCAGTTTGAACGCCCCCTCAGCAGTGATATGGCACGAAAAATCGCCGAAGATGGCATCGATCTGAATGATATTTCAGTTCTCAACGAACCGACTTTCGAAAATTACACCAAGCTTGCCCTGGCCTATTCAGATGCTGCCATCCAGGGAAGCGAAGTGATTAATGAGCGTATCGGACAGCATATCAAAGCTTCAGGAATGCAATTTCTCGACTATCAGTCTAAAGAGAGTTACATCGACGCTTACTTCGATTTTTACAATAAAATTTTATAATTTGCGCCGATTTTACTAAAAAAGTTGACCCCATTGAAAAATAGAAATTCTGAAGCTATCTCCCATATATTGGCCTT
>JAMDDG010000308.1 GCA_023488865.1 Bacteroidota bacterium
CCATCTCAGCCCTGACCTTGGTATTGTATTCCAACTCGAGGTGAGAGTCCATCACTTTTTTACCGGCCTCTTTGGCCGATTTCACCAGACTGAGTCCCATCCAGACATCCAGTCCGCGCCCCTGGTAGCGGGGATCGATGGCCCCAAGCAGCAGATTGATCTGTTTGGTCTTACGCGCGGTAGCAAAAATGCGGAAGATGCCAAAAGGGAAGAGGTAACCTTTTGATTTTTTGATCCCTTCGCTGATGTCGTCCATGGCAATAAACAGGGCAATGATTTCATTTTCTTCGTTGGCAATCAGCTTGACAAACCTGGGATTGATCAAAAAGAGATATTTATTGGCAAAATCGTCCATCTCTTTTTCGTTGAACGGGAGGAACCCGTATATGTCTGTGAAAGTCCTGTTTACCAGATGCAACGCCGGCCTGATCAAGGGTTTTATTTTACGCCGGGAGGTAAATTGAAGCAGTCTTAAGTTGGTATTTTGCTTCTCTGCACGTTCCAGGATTTTTTGGTGAAGCACGGGAATCTCATCCGGAATAGGGATCTGATAAACGACACAGTCAACTTTCTTGTCAAATCCGGCGGCCTCTGTCAAATCAACCATATAAGGGAAATTGCAGTTGGAAGCAATCACGACAGGTTTGTCATATCCTTCAATCAGGAATCCCTGCGGGTCCTTATCTGAGAATGCCAAAGGCCCGACGATCATATCCATTCCGAATGACTTACCCCACTCAGCGACATGATTGACCAAAGCGTTAAAAACTTCCGGATCGTTGTAGGTCTCCAGGTTGGAGAAGCGAACATGGTTCTCGTTGTGCGATTGGTTGTAATCCTTGCTTATTAGTCCCATGCATCTGCCTACGCTCTTTCCATCCTTGAAAGCCAGCAGCAGGATATGCTCACAGTGGGTGAACAACAGGTTTTTTTTTGGGTTGAAATATTCCCACTCATCCATGTAAAGCGGTGGAACCCAGTTTGAATGACCTTTGTGGATCTTCGCGGGAAGATGGATAAAAAGACGTAGGTCCTTTTTGTTTTTGACAGTTTGGATAGTTATAGCCATAGTGAGGCAAAAATAAAAAAAGTTTTGAGATGTCAGCAAAAGGCCTGACAGGTTTCCGAAACCTGTCAGGCCTTTTGTCTGCGGAAAGTTGACATTCGGGCGTTGGCAGGCCGCATGCGAGGTCGATTAATTCACATTGGCCGAAGCCAACGGAGAGATTTTCTGTTCTGGTTTACCGATCATCTAATCCCTTCCCATTGAGAATTTGCGGTATCCTTTTTTCAATCCTCGACTCCCGGGTCTTGGATTGCTTGGGGGCGGAAAAATAAAGAAGGTAAGCTTTTTGCCGTCCCGGTGTCAAGGCATCAAAAGCAGTTTTCAAGGCTGGGATTTCAGCCAATTTATTTTGGAATTCTTCAGCTATGATGAATTCGTCAGCTGTTTTAAAACTCACTTTCAACCCGGCTTTTTCCACTTCAATGGCCTCGTGGATATAGGCTTTCAGGAGGGTCTCCCGCTCAATTATCTCCTTGACATTGGTGAACCGGATTTGGCGCCCAGCCTGCACATTCTCCGATTGCCTGATGAGCAACCCGTTGGCATCGTTTAACAAGGCGCCCTTGAAAAACAGAAGCGCACAATATTCTTTAAACACATGTATTAAAACGATGTTATTTCCCTGAAACGTGTAGCAGGGAACACCCCACTTTAATTCTTCGGTCAACTGGCAGCCAAGAACGATTATTCTCAATCTTTCCAATTCTTCCTGCCACTTGCGGGCTTTGCTTAAATATTGATCAACTTTGGGATTCATGGTGTAGACTATTTTCTCTTACTGGTACCCTTCAGCACTTTTTTCTCATCGCCGTCAAGTTTTCGTTGCAGTTTCTTTACATCTTCGGCAGGTGGCAATTCTTCGGGTATTATGCCTCTTTGGGTAAGCATATTTCTAACCGCAAGGTTATTGTCTATATGCTCTTTTTCTATTTTGGGCTGACCTTTCAAATCCTTGCTCTGTACATTCATCCCTGTCATTTCCGCAGCTAAATCTTTGGCTTTGATGCTTATGGTAGGCAGGAAATCGGCAACGGGCCGACTATCGGGAATCCCCATTTTCCGTTTCAGCATTTGGGTATTTAATCGGAAAAGAGCTTGATCGCCTTTACTTCTGATAATAGCAAATCCCTGGCTGTCAACGCCTCTTTCGTACAAGATCCCCGAGAGTTGTTTCTCCGTTTGGCTTAGTTTTTCACGGGCTTTTACCCGTTCAAATTCTAAAATGCGTTGTTCAACCAATTCTGCCCTGCGTGTTTGCACCGCGAAGTAGTTTTGCGCAAAGGCAATTTCTTCTTTACGGCTGTCGCCATTTTGTGCAATCAAGTAACAGGCATAACGGGTTAATGCAATATCTTCAACAGGTCTTTCAGTATTTGAACCTATTTCGACCATTTTCCTGATGTCAGGAAAATGGTTTTCGATTAATTCACCTGCATTTTTACAAGCATCTTTTGCTTTTTGGATTACCTTTTCGAAGTTTTCCCATTTGCTGTATCCCAACAGATTTTGCAATTCCCGGGCACTCCAACACTCAACGCCTTCTAATTCGGAAGCTGCTGCTTCGAATTGGGAAAAAAGTTCTTTTATTTCTTCTGTTTTCATATCACTTGCAGTTAAAAAGGAGTTTAGATAGTCAGTTCTTTGTAAATCATTGCCAGCGTTAACGAATGTACGACCCCGCCGGGGGCGCGTATGTTTATAGAAAGTTCATCATCCTATAAACATTTGACTCCGGAGGAGTCAAATGTTTGATCTGGCTAAACGAAATTCAATCAGTGTTTAAAATCCGCGCCAGCGGAGAGCACGGATTAAAAAATTCGCGCCAGCGGAAGGTTATTCAAGAATTCTGTTCTTCAAATCCATTTGTTCATGCAAAATCCTTGTTATTTCAACTTTATTTGCATTTACAATTCTGTAAAAGATTACATGGCTTCCTGCTTTATGTCCAAACAATCGTTTTTCAATACTTTCATAATTCTTACCGATGTAAGGCTTTTCTGCAATTTGTTCGCAATATTCAATCAGCATTTCATAATATATATCAGCCTGATGTTCTGACCAGTAGTCAAAGGTGTAATTCCATATCCCTGATAAATCCTCTACTGCTTTGTTTGTCAGAATGTATTTAGCCATTCAATGCCCTTTTAGCTTTTAATTCTTTCAGGTGCAATTGGGGGTTGAAATTTTGTGCAATTCCACTTTCCACCCCTTCTTGAATTGCATTTTTTAAGGCAATAACCTTATTTTCCTCTTCCTCTAACAGTCTCAATCCCGCCCGAAGAACTTCACTGGCATTTTTGTACCTTCCGGAAGTTAAGCGACTTTGAACAAAACTATCAAAATAGTCTCCCAATGATATTGATGTATTTTTACTCATATTTTATTTTTTATAAAAGTACCAAATATTGGTAAAATAATCAAGAAGAAGTTGTTTTTTCACAAACCTCTCTGCCCCTACTTTCTGTTTAGGAACCGTCATTGGTAGTCGGAACGATATGTATTCACTTTTATTTTCCGCATATTTCCGAAATATTGCTGATAGGCAAATGTATGCTTTAAGATGTATGCTTTAAGGCAATCGTAAGGGCACGAATAGCAAATTCGCGCCAGCTGGGGTATTCATCTCGTGTTTTTTGCTTGATTTATCTTATTTGTAATTCTTTTCATCTTGTGTTTTCTTCCTTTTATTAAAGGGATATCTCCGTATTCATTAACTAATACAACAAAATATTCTTTGTAGAATAGTCCATAAATACCCCAGACTAGCAGTATAGCTCCAATGAAAAAAGCAATGGTTAAAATCCCAACAATAATTAGAACTATCCCAACAAAAACGAAATTAGAGTTGTCGTCTTTTCGCAAAGCTGCCGAATCGTAATTGTCTAATAAGTAGCTCGTGCCATCTTTGTAGACGTACATACCATTAACTGAAAGATCCTTACTTGTGTAGTAAATTTTTGTTCTTCTTTCTTTTAATTTCTCTTTTTGTTCTCTTTCTCTGTTTAAGTCACTCTCAGATTTTGAATATGACTGCCTATTATTTGTAGAAGCTCCTTTTGAATTATTACATGTTCTATTTGCATCATAATTTGCTCTTTTTGAATCGTCACTCAAAATCTCATAAGCTTCAAGTATTTCCTTAAATCTTTCCTCAAAAAACTTATCTCCATTCTGTTTGTCTGGATGAAATTTAGTAGCATAAGTTCTATATGCCTTTTTTATATCAACTTTTGAAGCATTGCTGTCAAGTCCAAGAATTTGATAATAATTTTTCATAACCAATTTAGGTCAGTTCCTGTATCTGTTTATATTCTACATAACGGTTTGAGGCTATGAGCAAGAACGGGTTGCGAGCTACGAAAGTCTTCACCAGAACAATTTCGTAGACCTGACTGCCGGATGGTTTTCCACATAAGCCGCGTTTGCTCTATAGCCTTTTTATTAACCCTTCACTTATATTCATTTTTCTCCCACTCTTCTATCAGTTTATCTTTAATCTTAAGAAATAAAGAATTAATAATTTCATAATCGGTTGTTATATAACGCAAATTACATTTGTCAATAATAAATTCTTTTTCAGATTTTGATATTGGATTTGGATAGCGACCAGCCCAAACAATATATATTTCAAGTTTCTCAAGAAGTCCTAATTCTTTATCAGTTAAATTATTTAAATTATCCTTTGCTATTCTTGAAATACCGTGACCACTCTTATAGTCTTTCCAATATAAATTATAAATCTCGTTGAAATGTATCCGTCCGACCAACCCATCTTGACAGCTATTGCATGATGACTTAGCTTTGGAGTAAAAAAGTCATGAAAGAATCATCAAAGGAATCGGCCATGTTCAATCTTGTTGAGAAGTGGCAGAAAAGCGGAAAGAGCCAGAAGCAGTTCAGCAGTGAGAACAATATTACGTTCTATGCTTTTAATTATTGGGTCCAGCGTTACAAACGGTCAACGAGCAT
>JAMDDG010000381.1 GCA_023488865.1 Bacteroidota bacterium
CATGAACCCCAACCGGGTTAAAAAAGAATACCTTCCCCTTTTTATCGAACATAACCAGAAGTTTTACGGCCAGCTCGATATGACTTTGTCGCCAATGGTGCTTGATTGGGATGAACCGTCAGCCGATGTCAAGGATGCCTTCACGAAATTCTCGCCTGATGGATTTGCCACTATTGTGAATGATTTGCACCATACAGGAGGTAAAAAACCTGAACCACAGGTGTGGAAAGGAATGCCGGTCATGACGTTAAGTGGTGTGGGAAAATTCACGAGTATAGAACAAGCAGCTAATGTGATGTCTAAATCGATGCTTGCAAAACCCGGAGATAAACCGGCTTTCTACATATTCAGGGTTGTGTGGAAAGACCCTGATCAGGTAATCAATAGTATTGAACTCCTGAAAAAGAAACGTCCGGAGTTGAACATCGAGGTGACAGATCCATATAATTTCTTCAACATGTTCAAGGAACATTACAATTATACTAAAAAATAATAAAATGTTATGAAACGAACATGTTGTTTTCTAACATCCAAGAGGATGAAAATAATTTTCAGCAACATGGAGTTCCATACTACTACCTTCTAAAAACAAATTTTCACGACCATGAAGAACACCATTCTCACCTTTAGTACCCTGCTGCTCTCATTGCCGGGCGCGCTCAACGCAAGCGGGAAGCCAATCAAGCCTAACATCGTGCTTATTCTTATCGACGATTTCGGCTACGAATGCGTCACGTCCAACGGCGGCGAGAGTTACAAGACGCCCGTGATGGACAAGCTTGCAGCAACGGGTGTGCGATTCGAGCAGTGCCATGCGCAGCCACTCTGCACGCCGACGCGCGTTCAGTTGATGACAGGCCTTAGTAATCGCCGCAACTATACCCATTTTGGTCATCTTGATCCATCGCAGCAAACGTTCGGCAATTTGTTGAAAAACGCCGGATACGCGACCTGCGTTGCGGGTAAATGGCAATTGGCCAATGGCTACGAAGGCCCCGCGCATTTTGGTTTTGATGAATACGCGCTCTGGAACCTGATACAGCGCGGTGGCCGTTACAAGAATCCGACTCTCGTCATCAACAGTTCCCCTCGCGAATACACGAAGAATGAATACGGGCCTGACATCGTGAGCGATTACGCGCTCGATTTCATCACACGCGAGAAGGATGTGCCGTTCTTCCTCTACTATCCGATGATGCTCACACATGAACCTTATGATGCAACACCCGATAGCCCGGATTATGCGGAATCTATCAGCGGCAAGAACAAAAGGCCATTGGGGCACTTCCCTGACATGGTCGCCTACACCGACAAACTTATCGGCAAACTTGTTGCGAAGCTCGAAGAACTGCACCTGCGCGAAAACACGATGATCCTCATCCTTGGAGACAACGGCACAGGCCGCGGTACGCCATCGAGGTTCAAAGGTCGCGATGTGCTCGGCGGCAAGGGCACGACCACGATGTGGGGCACACACGTTCCCGCGATTGGCAACTGGCCCGGCCACTTCGCGAACGGAAGAGTGTGCAGCGACCTGATCGATGCGACGGATTTTCTGCCAACGATCTGCGAAGCTGCCAGTGTACCCGTGCCCGCGGAGCTGAAGATCGATGGTCGCAGTTTTCTCCCGCAACTGCTTGGTAAAAAAGGCAATCCGCGCGAGTGGCTCTATGTCTGGTATAATCCAAGCGGTGGCGCGAAAGCGAAGGCCGAGTTTGCCCACGATGCAAATTTCAAGCTTTATACTGATGGCCGCTTCTATGCCGTCGAGAAGGACGACAACGAGAAATCACCGCTTACGGACATTGAGCTGGATGCCACTGCTAAAGCGGCAAAGACGAAACTGCAAAAGGCGCTGAAACAGTTTGAAGGCCCACGCCCGGAGTTCATCGTGAAGCAGGGGAGCCCTTTCGGCGGCGAACCTGGCGAGGATAAGGAAGGCAACAAGACAACCAAGGTAAAGGGCAAGAAAAAAGTAAAAAAATAAAAAGGAAATGCAAATAAATAATATCAACCGGCGTGATTTCGTGAAATCTGTGGGTGTTGGCGCTGCCGGGATCAGTATAGGGGGATTGTTAGAACCTGCAAATGCAGCGCGGGCCGCGGTTCCTGACAGGCCGGCTCCCGGGAAGAAACCGAATGTAATGATCATCTTCTGTGACCAGCTCCGGAATTTCGCGCTTGGCTGTTACGGGAACAAGTTTGTCAATACCCCGAATATCGACCGGCTCGCGCGAAACGGTTTTCTCTTTGGGCAGGGCATTTCCAACAGCCCGGTCTGCACGCCTGCAAGGTCAAACCTGATGTCGGGACAGTACAGCAGGACATGCGCTGGTTCCCGGACCAATGAAATGAGCGCGGTACCGGGCGATAAAAACTTCGGGCGCAATGACCGGATGAAATTCAAAGACCCAACGATCGCCGAAGAGTTCAGGAAACTCGGGTATAAAACCGCCCAGATCGGCAAATGGCATATCGATACGCGCCCTTCCTTGTTGGGATTCGATGAAAGCCTGATTCGAGATGGTGTATTTACCAACGGCAGCTTTTCAAAGAACGAAGGTACACCTTACCCGGTGCCGGGCTTTACGACGGATCATGAAATCACCAGTGCGAAAGAATTTATCTCTTCCAATAAAAATTCGGAAAAGCCTTTCTTTCTTTACTACAATATTATGTCTCCCCACATGCCGATCCTTGATGTCCCGTACAAGTATTCGCACATGTATAACCCGAAAGAGGCGCCGTTACGGGAAAATGTCTGGAAGAACGGCGTGCTTCCGTCGGATGAACAATGGTTTCAAATTTATATGTGGGCGGGGGCACAGAACAAAAAAGATTATCAGCCGGTAACCGGCAAGGCATCTCCTGATTTCACGTTAAGGGAGCTGACGGCATTATATTATGGCTCGGTGACCTGGGTGGACGATACCGTTGGTGAAATCCTCAAATCCCTGGAAGAAAACGGGCTGGAAGATAACACGCTTATCGTGTTCTCATCAGATCATGGCGATCTGTTAGGCAGTCAGCACCTGTGGAATAAAGGCCATCTTTACGAAGAGGCCATCCAGATCCCGATGATATACAGTTGGCCCGGTAAAATCAGGCTCGGGTCAAACCGTAAGCAGGTTGCCTCCCTGATCGATGTCATGCCCACGCTGCTTGACTTGTGTGGCGGGACGGTTCCCGGCGCTGTCCAGGGGCAGAGCCTGGCGCCGGTTTTATATGGCAAGAAAGACCGATTGGAGCAGGATTATACCTTTATAGAAACCCCTCACCGCGAAATGGGCATCCGGACACCGGCACATCTGTACGGGATGCTCATGAATGGCGAGGATACCGCCATTGAGGACGACCGATACCAATTTTATGACCTGCAGGAAGATCCGTATGAACTGAACAACCTGGCAAAAACCGGTAAAGAGCCCGCGCTTGCAGCCGGGTTCAGGGAAAAACTGATCAAATGGGACAAAGAAACCCCGCGACTGAAGGGAATACAGTACAAACCCTGGAACCCTTAAGGAAAAAGATTATGGCAGGTAATGGTGGAACAGTTGGAAAGCCGCCGCAGGGCAATGGGCAAAGAAGCGGGCAGACGTATCGCGGTTCATCCGGTGATACCTCTATTTTAGATTTTGAGGGAAATCCGGAACCTGCTGCCATAGCGTTGGGCAAAATATATTCAAATAAATAAATCATTATGCATAAATTAAATCAATGGCTTTTATTTCTGCCAATAATTATGATTACCTGTGGGCATGCGGACTTAACCCCGCATCCCGGGGTTAATAACGGAGGCGCTGATACTACGGCCCTTTACACTTACACACTTTCGCAGAGCGGGACTGCCGAATCGTACGATGAAGCGATGGCTGTTGCGTGCCTTCAGGGGATCATTAACCGGGAAGCCCCAACAGTCTATGTATTATCGAAAACCAATAGCAGGCCTGCCTATTGGCTGGAGTTGTTCTCATCCGGAGGGTGGCTTAGTGGACGCGGGATAAAGCCACTCCCCGGCCTGGATGCCCTTTTCGCCCTTGCAAAAGGAAAAGTCAGGGGCGCCGTAATCTGGGACCCGGCTGTACCAGCTTCAATGAATGTGGCTACCACAATTGCCGGAGTTGGGGATGGGGTTGTTTTTAGCCCGGAATTCGCAGAAAAATACCTGCAAAAATGGAACCTGAAGGTTATTAAGGATCTTAGGGGAATGTTCACGGGACAGGAAACCGGAAGTAAGAAAAATGACGCGTATCGTTGGGCAATACGCGAATACCTTAGCAAAGGACTGTGTTCCGGACATAGGCTCTGCCTTTACGAAGACCCCTTTTCAACCCGGGCGAAAGGCAATGTTGGATATGTTGTGACACGGGATTGGGCCGTGAAAAACCGTTCATTTGTTTACGATCTTTCCCCCTGGGGCGATGAAGCGCCACAAGACGATCCGGACCAAAAAGCGGGTACTGATCTTGAAACTTATAAATTGATATTAGAGGAAATGCTGAAACAAACTGCCGGTCAGCAAATGACGGAAGTCGCTGGTTTTTTTGCCTTCTCCAAATACAGTAATGTACCAGGCCATAAAAGTTCCCACGATCCTGTGCCTACCGAATGGGAAACCGTTTATCTGATTTCACCATACAACTGTTACCAGAATACGGTTGCCAGCAGTTGCTTTAACCAGTCGTTGCACAGCCAGGCGCCGTTTGCCCCTCTGAAGCAGCGCCGGCCTAAAACAGTTCAGAAACAGGAAAATAAAACGTATATATGTATTCTTATGGCTGACTACGATTCATCTACCCCGCTTTATGATTTCCTGCCTAAACACTGGAGCGACACACAGAGGGGGGCTATCCCGTTACTGTGGGGGATTAACCCTAACCTGGCGGAGACATATCCGGATATTATTAAATATTATTACGAAACGCGTTCACCAAACGACTATTTTGGGGCCGATGCCAGCGCTGCAGGTTACATGAACCCCAACCGGGTTAAAAAAGAATACCTTCCCCTTTTTATCGAACATAACCAGAA
>JAMDDG010000450.1 GCA_023488865.1 Bacteroidota bacterium
CCAAGACACCAAGCTTCACCAAGAATATGATGTTGATATTTAAAACTTTGTGAAACTTGGTGTCTTGGTGGCTTAGTGGCATTTTTGATTTTTAGGGCTTTTCGCAGTGCTTTACATTATTCTGATAAATTCATTTCTGTCCATAATAGGCATCTTTCCCGTGTTTGCGCAAATAATGTTTGTCCAACAGGAACTGTTCAATCCCGTCCACCTTATTGACAGAGAGCGTATGATGGGCCATTTTGGCCACCTGCTCAAGGACTACCGCGTTGTGCACCGCTTCACTGGCATTGGCACCCCATGAAAAAGGTCCGTGACCCGCGACGAGCACAGCAGGAACAGCCATCGGATCAATGCCGAGTTTACGAAAAGTTTCGACAATAACCTTGCCGGTCTCCAGCTCATATTGATTTTGCACCTCCTTTTCTGTCAGTTTGCGGGTACAGGGTATTTCCCCGTAAAAATAATCGGCGTGGGTCGTCCCCAGGGCCGGGACCGGCAAGCCCATCTGCGCCCAGCTGGTTGCCCATTCGGAATGGGTATGCACGATACCGCCGATCGTTTCGAACTGCCTGTAAAGCTCCAGGTGTGTGGGGGTATCGGAGGAGGGTTTGCGCTTCGAATCAACCACTTTGCCCTCCATATCGACCAGTACCATGTCCTCCCAGGTCATGGTTTCGTAAGGCAAGCCGCTTGGTTTGATGGCGAAAATCCCTTTGTTACGGTCAATTTCAGAAGCATTGCCCCAGGTAAAGATCACCAGGCCATGCTTCACCAGGTCGAGGTTTGCTTCGAAGACGCGTAGTTTTAGATCAGCGTACATAACGATCATGTTTAATCTATGACTTTTTACATTGAGTACCTTCGTATGCACTTTGGATCCTTTGTGGTGAGATTTTTAAAAATTTAACCACAAAGGACCCGAAGGTTTCCTCAAAGGTACTACCAAAAATACGCATAAAACGCCACACACACGGCAACAACAACCGCAGAAGTAGCAATATCCCAGGCTGTCCAGCTGTTGCGGGTTTCCGCAATCTGCTCGGGCGACTGAGAGAAATAGGTAATCCCCTGAAGTTGCTGTTCCCCGGCTTTCGGCGTAAACATACTGACAACCACCATAATTGCCATGGTAAAGAAAAAGAGGAACAGGCAGAAATGCAGCCAGTTTATGTTTAACAGCATTCCAAAAAGGGAATCGGGTGAAAAAGAGTTTTTGAAGATCATCAGGGTAAGCCGGAACATACCGACAAAGAAGCCCAGCAACAAACCCCACTCCCCTGCTTTCGGCGTAATCTTGCGGTTAAAAACGCCCAGCAGGAAAACAGCGGCTATGGCGGGAGCTATCAACGACTGAACATTCTGCAGGTATTCATAAAGCACGCTTCCCAACCCACGCATGATCGGTATCCAGACCAAACCAAGAACTACCACGGATATGGTGGCCATCCGGCCGATCCATACCAATTTGTGCTCGGTGGCCTCGGGTCGGTAGTTTTTGTAGAAATCTATCGTGAACAGGGTGGCAGAAGAGTTAAAATGGGCAGCCAGGGAAGTCATAAGGGCAGCAATAAATCCCACTACTACAATCCCTTTGACGCCTGCCGGCAGTAAATTGGTAACCATGCTTCCATAAGCCTTGTCATTCGTATCAAAATCGAATCCGGCAACCCCTTTGGCTTTTAAAGCGGCGGCAATCATGCCGGGAATGAGGAACATGAATACAGGCAAAATCTTCAAAAAACCGGCGAAAATGGATCCTTTCCTTGCATGGTTCAGGTCTTTGGCAGCCAGCGCCCGCTGAACGATGTGCTGGTCGGTGCACCAATACCAGAAACCAATAATGGCCGCACCAAAAATCACCCCAACTCCGGGAAATTTATCATACCAGGGATCGCCCTTGGAATGTACCAGGTGCATGTTGTTGCCTGCATATTTGACCACTTCGTGCCACCCGTCTATTATACCGCCTCCGCCGATTTTGAGCAGACCAAGAATTAGGATGGTAATGGCACCAACTATCAAAATGGGAGTCTGTATCACCGATACCTTCATAATCCCTTTCATGCCTCCCAGAACGGTAAAGACACCTGTCAGCAATACCAGCCCAATTGCGCCGACCCAGAAATTGATCCCCATCACCGATTCGAGAAAGATCCCGCCGGTAAAAGCCGTTACAGATACTTTGGTTAGCACATAGCTGATCAGGGTGATGACGGATAGGGTTGAACTGGTGTTTTTGTTGTACCGTTTCAGCAAAAATTCGGGCATGGTAAACACCTTGCTGTGCGCATAAAAGGGTACAAAAACCCAGCCCAAAATCAAAATCATCCACCCCTGCATCTCCCAGTGGGCCATCGCCATGCCGCTTTCTGCGCCCGCTCCGGCCAGTCCGACCAGATGCTCAGAGCCAATGTTTGCTGCAAAGATCGCAGCGCCTACCGCCAGCCAGGTTTCGCTTCTGCCGGATAGAAAATAATCGCTGGTATTATCTTTTTTATGTTGCAGTACCCACCAAACAATTCCCAGTAACCCCAGGAGAAAAAGTACGATGATCGTCCAATCCAATGCTGCCATGTTGTATAAGTTTTATTTGTTAATTAAGCTATTAGCTGTTAGCCATTGGCTATTAGCTTTTTGATGCATTCATGCTGACTTTGCTGTAAAAAACGTTTAACATCTTTTGAAAGGATGAAAGATTTAGAACAATTTCATCGTCAATTAATGGATCTCCTATTTTAATAGTTTTACAAATTAGTAACTGTGTTTCAAGTTCAAATGAAGAACCTAAGGCTATTTCAAGAAAATGAGCAAGTTCTTTGTCACTTTTCCTACTACAGCCTTCGGCAATATTTGAAGCCATTGAGACAGCTGCTCGAGTGACTTGAGACCTAATACCAAATTTTTCTTCAGTTGGCAAACTCGCCGCAAAGAAATAAACATCAGCAGCAATTCCCATTGACTTTTGCCAGATTAATAAATTTCTAAAATTTCTCATTTTTGTAATAACTTCGTTAGTTTGCACATGATTTCTAAGAATCAAGACTTTATCTTAAGTTACACTAAAAATTGCAATTTTCAAAATACTAACAGCTAACAGCCAATAGCTAACAGCTTTTTACTAAATCCCTATTGATAAATGATAGTATAAATCATTCCACCTTAGCTCCTTTTTGAAAGCTGAAATATTGGTTGAATCATCGATAATCAAATATTCAATTCCGGCCATTTCGGCGAAATCTTCGAGTACTTCGGCCGGGACTGCCTGTGAAAAAGAGGTATGGTGTGCGCCACCGGCCAGTATCCATGCCCCTGCGCCGATCTCCAGATTTGGTTTTGGGATCCACAGGGCGCTGGCCACAGGCAGTTTCGGCATGGGAGCATCCAACGGCACCACTTCAATTTCATTGACAATCAAGCGAAAACGGTTGCCCATGTCAATCAATGAGGCATTCAGTGCGGGTCCGGGTTTTACCGTAAAAATTGACCGGATGGGATCTGCCTTTCCGCCGATACCTAGCGGATGAATCTCTACCCGGGGACTTTCCCGGGCAATCGATTCACAAACCTCCAGCATGTGGGCGCCTAACACTTTTGCGCCAGAAGGGCTAAGATGATAGGTATAATCTTCCATAAAAGAGGTACCACCGGTCAGGCCGGAAGCCATCACTTTCATGGCCCGAACCAGGGCAGCAGTCTTCCAGTCGCCTTCAGCCCCAAACCCGTACCCATCTGCCATCAGCCGTTGAACGGCAAATCCGGGCAGCTGGACTAATCCGTGCAGATCTTCAAAAGTGGTAGTAAAGGCCATAAAGCCACCTTCTTCCAGGAAGGCCCTCATCCCAAGCTCAATGCGAGCCGACTCCCGCAACGATCCGTGATTGGCCCCTCTTTTTTTGAGCGAGGCGGCCATTTCGTATTTTGATTCGATTGCCTCAACCAGCTGGTTTATTTCAACTTCCGGAATTTGATTCACTAATTTGACCAGGTCGCCAATCCCGTATCCATTGACAGAAACGCCCAGTTTAATCTGTGCCTCCACCTTATCTCCTTCCGTAACAGCCACTTCCCGCATATTGTCGCCCCAACGGGCCACTTTCAGATGGCGCAGTTCGTTCCAACCTGCAGCAGCACGGGTCCATAATCCGATTTTTTGCTGCACACTTTCTTCCTGCCAGTGACCGACTACTACTTTCCGCTGTATCCGCAATCGGCTTCCAATAAAACCGAATTCACGGTCGCCGTGGGCAGACTGGTTAAGGTTCATAAAATCCATGTCTATCCCGTCCCAGGGCAGGTCGCGGTTAAATTGCGTATGCAGGTGGACAAAGGGTTTTTGCAGGGAAAGTAAACCGGCAATCCACATTTTGGCCGGCGAAAAAGTGTGCATCCAGCAAATTAATCCGATGCATCCGGGTTGGTTATTAGCCGCCTTGCACAGTTCCGTAATCTCGTCGGGCGTTTTTACTACCGGCTTGAACACCACCCTAACGGGGATGTGAATGGAGGTATCAAATGCATTGGCGATAGCGGTTGAATTTAATTTAACCTGCTCCAGCGTCTTGGGACCGTATAGATGCTGACTTCCGGTTACGAACCAGACCTCTAATTGTTTGAGTGATGCTTTGTTCATGGCTTTATGTGTTAGATGGGTTTAAACGATTGTCCTGATTAAAAGTAGGGTTTTAGGGAAATTTCACGATTCGATCGTAGCGTATGCCTGTTTCTATCTCTTTGAACCGGTAATAATAGGCGCCCTTTTTAGATTCAGTTGTGTTTTTCTTATTTAGCCGCTCAAGGACATCAAGTGACAGCACTTTCTTGCGGAAATTTCCCGGATCAAAATTTCTCTGAAATATCGCCTCATAGAGACTTCTCAGTTGAATCAGTGTAAACATTTCAGGAAGCAATTCTTTACCTGCCAGGTTAATACTGGCTTTTTGCTGCAAAAGACCGAGCGCATTCTGCACCATCGCCTTATGGTCAAAAATAAGAGGAGGCAATTTGGTCACCGGCC
>JAMDDG010000306.1 GCA_023488865.1 Bacteroidota bacterium
TCAGGTGGAAAATTACACACAGGAGCAAATTGATAATGTATGCCGGTCTGTAGCCTGGCAGACTTATTGCGACGAAAATATCAGGGTATGTGCTGAGTCGGCAGTCGAAGAGACCGGTATGGGGAATGTGGCCGATAAGATTACGAAACATAAGAATAAAATTCTCGGTTCCTTGCTTGAATCAATGAAAGGGAAAACCGTAGGATTGATTGAAGAGAATGCCAAACTTGGTATCCGCAAATATGCCAAACCGGTTGGGGTTGTTGGGGCGTTGTCGCCGGTAACTAATCCAACGGCTACTCCTGCAAGCAATGCCATTGCAATATTAAAAGGCCGCAATGCCATGATTCTGGCGCCGCATCCGCATGCTAAAAAATCGGCCAAAGTTGTTTGTGATTTTATGCGTGCCGGATTACGTGCGGTGGGTGCGCCTGAAGATTTGATCCAGTTTGTAGCAGAACCATCTTTGGAACTCAGTCAGGAATTGATGCGCCAGGTTGATCTGATACTGGCAACCGGAGGCCCCGGAGTTGTGAAAGCAGCCTATTCGAGCGGAAAGCCTGCCTATGGCGTTGGCGCCGGAAATGCCGTTGCCATCGTAGCAGAAGATGCAGAGATTAAGGATGCTGCCCAAAAATTATATCTCAGTAAGGCTTTTGATAACGCAACATCCTGTTCGTCAGAAAATTCCGTTATTATTGAAGATAGCATATACGAGCCATTTATGAACCAGCTTCGTGCTGAAGGAGCCTACATTTGTTCGGCAAAAGAAAGGGATATCCTGGAAAAAACAATTTGGGTACCAAACAAGAACGGCGTTCTCGCGATCAACGGTGCAATCGTAGCCGCTTCGGCTGCCAAAATTGCTTCCATGGCCGGAATTACCATTCCCGAGGGAACACGGGCCCTGGTTGTGGAATGTGAGGATGTTCATGCCGACTCACGCTGGCGTGGTGAAAAACTTTCGCCTGTTCTGGTGGCATGGCGGTACAAAGGCTTCGACCAGGCGCTCGATATCGTCAAAACATTGACCGATTACGCAGGAACGGGGCACTCTTCAGGTATTCACACATTTAATGCCGGCTACATCGAAAGACTTGCCCTCGCGCAGAAAAGCAGCCGTATCATGGTGCGCCAGCCGATGGCGCCGGCCAATGGCGGCAACTTTTTCAACGGGATGCCTTCAACAGTTTCTTTAGGTTGTGGCACCTGGGCTGGCAACAGCACAACAGAAAACATCCACTGGAAACATTTTATCAACATCACCTGGGTCTCAGAACCTTTTGCACCTACTCGTCCAAAAGACGAAGAGGTATGGGGCGAATTCTGGGGAAAATTCGGGAAATAAGGAATTGGCACACAGGAGAAGGATTATCGCGGGTTCTATGTGGCCAATGAAAAACAAAATATTAAAAATATGAAGTTATTTGAATATCAGGCCAAAGAGCTGTTTGCCAAGGCAGGGATTCCTGTCCCGGTAAGTTGCTTGATTGAAAATATCGGGGAGTTGGATGCCGCAATAAAAGTGGCCCGATTGCCCTGTGTTCTGAAGTCGCAGGTTTTGCGCGGCGGGCGTGGCAAGGCCGGACTGATCCAGTTTGCCAAAACCGCAGACGAATGTAGGGAAAAGGCGAAAGCGTTATTCGACGGACCGCACAGGGTTCATAAAATTCTGGTTGAACAAGCACTGAACATTGAAAAAGAGCTTTATCTGGCAATTACAGTTGATCCCCTATCGGGAAAAGCGCTAATCATGGGATCAGCGGAAGGTGGCGTTGATATTGAAGAACTGGCTGTCAGTGCCCCGGAAAAGATTGTAAGGCAATCCGTGGACATTATGCAGGGCATTCTGCCGTACCAATTGCGCAGCGTAATGTTCGGACTTGGTCTTGAGGGGGATGTTTTTAAACAGGGAATGATGTTACTGAAGGCCCTGTTCGAAACTTTCCAGACAAAAGGCGCCGAGCTGGCCGAGATCAATCCGCTTGTTTTGACTGCCGAGGGCAAGCTGGTTGCCGCCGATGGCAAATTAAGCATTGATGACAGTGTTGCCACTGAACAGGAGGGTATAACCCGCACGCGGGATCAGTTCGATAACGACATCGAGTTTGACGCAGCGAAGGCAGGCTTTCCCTATTTGTCATTTGACGGTGATATCGGATTACTTTGCGCTGGCGCCGGCCTGACCAACACCGTATATGACCTCATCATCGATTACGGAGGAACTGTTTCGAACTATTTGGAGTTTGGCGGACCGAACTATCGACGTGCAGTAGAAGCCATGGAATTTACGCTTCGTGGTAACCCTAAGGTTATTCTGGTTGTTACGTTCGGTACCATTGCCCGTGCCGACGTGATGGCGCAGGGACTTGCAGATGCAATTGAAAAACTCAAACCGTCCGTTCCGATCGTGACAGCTATCCGGGGTACCAACGAAGAAGAGGCATCCAGGATACTGAGGAGTCTGGGATTGGAGCCATTGAGCAACACGGAAGAAGCAGTGAAAAAAGCCATAGCGCTGTGTGGCAAAGCCAGTTGACCCCAATAAAGTAAAATGTAAACAAGACAAGGAATATGAGTGTATTTATAGATAAGGAGACGCGTGTGTTGGTTCAGGGGATTACGGGGAGCGAAGGAAGCTACTGGACCCGGCACATGATTGATTTGGGAACAAATGTCGTGGCCGGTGTAACCCCGGGCAAAGGAGGCATTGAGGTTGAAGGGGTAAAGGTTTACAATACGGTCCAGCAAGCCGTTACCGCTACGCAGGCGGATGCCGCTGTGCTCTTCGTTCCTCCTAAGTTCGCCTATGATGCGATTTTTGAGACCTTGGATGCAGGTATCCGTAAGATCGTTGTTACGGCAGAAGGCATTCCGCTTCACGAGACCATGATGGTGCGGACAGCAGCGTTAGCTCGCGGGGCCATCGTAATTGGCGGCAATACAACAGGAGTCATTACCCCCGGAGTAGCCATGATGGGCTTTTTACCTTATTGGATCGACCGGGTTTACAAACCAGGCCGTGTTGGGGTCATGACCCGCAGCGGATCCCTGACCAACGAGGCTACCGCGATGATGGTAGAGGCTGGCTTTGGCGTTTCTTCTCTGATCGGAATTGGTGGTGACGCCGTTCCGTTCACCCGGTTTGCTGAGATGTTGCCGGCGTTTGAGGCCGATCCTGAAACCGACGCCGTATTGATTATTGGCGAATTGGGAGGAACCATGGAAGAAGAGGTGGCTGCAGCAATACAGAGCGGCATCTTTACAAAACCGCTGGTAGCTTTTATTGCCGGGCGCAATGCTCCCGTGGGTAAAAAAATGGGGCATGCCGGTGCGATTATTTCAGGCGGGAAAGGAACTGTTGCAGGTAAAGCATCCGCTTTGCGTGCTGCAGGCGCTTTAGTGGCGGATAGACCCAGCCAGATCGGAGAGCTTTTTAGAACCGTATTCAACCAAAAGCAATAATCTTACATACAGATTGCGGAAGATGAACCTGAAATCATTACAAACAAAACTTTTATCATTTGCCCTGGCCTTAGGCGTTTTCTTTGCTATTTATTTAGCCCCTTTGCCGGATCAGATATTGAATAACGGGCATGTTATAGCCTTGAATAATGAGGGAAAAACGGTTCTGGCAACCCTCGCTTTTGCAGTAATACTCTGGATAACTGAAGCCATCCCTTTCCCGGTAACAGGATTGTATGCGCTGGTACTTCTCGTATTAACCAAAGTCGTTACCTTAAAGCAGGTGGTTCAGGATAGCTTCGGAGATCCTATCATACTGTTTTTCATCGGGGTATTAATCTTTTCCGCCGCATTTTCAGAAACCATACTTCTTCGCCGACTTACGACCATCATGCGTTACCGGCTGGGGCACAAGCCAAAACTTTTGGTATTGGCGGTCTTGACAATGGGCATGTTGCTTTCGGGCGGAATGGTGGAAATGGCTGTTGCTGCCATTATGTTGCCAATCGGCGTGTCCATTCTTCGGGATGCCAAAATCGAACCGCTAAAGAGTAATTTTGGGCGAGCCTTGATGATTGCCTGTGCATGGGGCCCTGCAACAGGCGGAATCTGTACTCCCGTTGGCTCCGGCACTAATCCGTTGACGATTGGTTTTATGCATGACCTGGCAGGAATAAATTTTACCTTCCTCGACTGGATGGCATTTGGATATCCCGCCGCAATTATGATGCTGCCTTTTGCGTGGTTGATCCTTATCAAAATTTTTCCTTTCGAAGAGGTTGACCTGAAAATTACGAAAGAGAATTTTCATGAGCAGCTTCGCCAGATTGGTCCTGTAAACAGAAAAGAAATATTTTTGGTGGTTATTTTCGTTTTCACAATGTTCATGTGGATTGTAGCGCCATGGATAGAAAAATGGAGTGGTGGAAGTATCTCTTATCTTAGCATCTCGTTTATTGCCATTGCCTCTTCCTGCCTGCTGTTTCTGCCCGGGATCGAAGTCATGACCTGGAAAAAGGCGGAAAGCTCAATCTCCTGGGGCAGCGTGATCCTGATCGCGACAGGACTGGCATTGGGAATGGCGCTTTATAAAACGGGTGGGGCAGAATGGCTGGCATGGATCATGTTCAGTAAAATAGGGGCTTTAAATACGATTGGAAAAGTATTCGCTATCGTGATGGGGGTCTCCCTGATCAAAGTGATATTTTCCAGTAATACTGTTAGCGGGATAATCATGGTCCCTCTGGTGATCGCTTTGGCGAATACACTCGGAATTGAGCCGATATTACTGGCCATTCCAGCAGGGATTACATCGTCGTTGGCATTTATTCTGGTAACTTCAACCCCGACCAACGTTATTCCTTATACTTCAGGTTATTTTACCATAAAAGATATGGCCAAGGCAGGGATTTGGATGACACTGGCATCATCGGTCAGTATAACCATCTCAATTGCTGTGATTGGCAAAATGCTCGGGCTTGTGAACTGGTAGAGTGCTACAATATAATCTATTTAAAAAACAATTTAAATTAACAGACCATGGAAC
>JAMDDG010000364.1 GCA_023488865.1 Bacteroidota bacterium
GGGAGTGTTCAAAAAGTGTATTTATAAATTTAAAAACTAAAATGATGAACGCAAAACAAATTAACAAGAGCCGCATGTATGGTGCGACGATTTTGGTACTTGACAACAACCTTGCGTTGTTTGAGGCTATGCCGGAACTGGCAGCTGCCCACCAGCAACTGAAAGAAAAGATGGCCTTGATTGACCAGCAACGCCAGATTCAGGAGGTCGATTACACGGGCCTCACGAGGAACAAAAGCCTGCTCCGTGAGGAGCTGACCACCTTCATCCTTCGTTTCTCTGCCGCGCTGACCGCTTACGCTGCGACAAAAAACGATGTGGTGCTAAAAACCAAGGTAAATTACACCCTTTCTGACCTGAAGAAATCTTCTGACCGGATTTTAGGCGACATTGCTGTAATGATAAATGGGTTGGCCACACCCGTAGTTGCGGAATTGCAGAAATATTTTGTCGGACCGGATGAGGTCACAAAATTTGAAGGGTTGATGAATGAATTTAAATCGGCCATTCCCCTTAAGCGGGTGGCTACCAATGTAACCAAGGTCTCTACCGGCAATATCAGTGAAGTTTATGATGACATCGATTCCTTTTTGAAAAACAAAGTGGACCTGCTGCTCAAGCCTTTCCAATTTAGCCAGCCGGATTTCTTTAATGCCTACAAGAATGCCCGGATCATTGTCGATTATACAGGGCGGGGCAAGGCTGTTCCGGTGGCTCCAGATTGGACTCAGGTTTAATGGCTGGGAAGGACGAAAAGAATATTTTTCATCCTAAGGGGTTGACCAAAAAGGGCTTTGCGTTGGTAAGGCCCTTTTGTTTTATCACATTAATGCAGACGGCTTTTCGGGCAGATCTTTAAAAATTTTATAGACCATGTTGCTTTTTGGGAAAAGAATGACCCAGGCAGTTAGAAAAACAAGCATTGCATCTGTGTAAAAAGATAGATGTTGCTGGTACCAAAGCTCCAACTCTCCTTTAAACGGAGAAATGCTTTGTTTATAGAATTCCTGGGGTGGAAGTTTTGATTCGGAAAGAAGCCTTTCTTCATCCCGAAATACGATAGAACCAATACCAGTCAATCCTGGTTTTACGTTGTTGATGCTTGCCTTTACATGATCCGGATAAAGCTCGAAATTTTTATCGACCAATGGTCTAGGTCCAATAATACTCATATCTCCAATGAGGATATTAATGATTTGGGGAAGTTCATTGATCTTTGTTTTTCTTAAAAATCCTCCCAGGGGCATTAACCTTGGATCTTTTCTAAGTGTATGCAAACCACCCGGCAAATTTGGACTATTTTTTAACATAGTAGCAAATTTCCAGATATTGAATGGTTGGTTTTTATAACCAATTCTTTTTTGAAAATAGAATATATAATGTTCACCAGTTAGCAACAACCCAATGCAAACAGGAATCATTAGAGGGGATAATATGACCAATCCAATAAATGATAAAATTATATCGATGAGGCGTTTAAAGAAATATTTGTACATGCACGTTTTTTAATATCCAGATTTATAATTATTTACATCTTGGAATCCAATCCTTTTCCTGTTTCAATATGTTCAAAATTAGGCAGGTATTCCTTTAAAACGTCTACTATGGCAGCTTTGGTAACATTTTGAGATTCAAACAATGTACGAAGTTGGTTGAAAATCGCATCAATTTCCTGAATACTCCTTTTCTTTGAGTTCTTAACGACACCCAGATTGATAAATGAATCGTTGTCAAGAATTTCTTTTTCAGTAAAAAATTCTTCAAAAGCTTTTTCGCCGGAAGTGTCAGAGCCAAAGAAGTAAATTGGGTATGAAGAAGGAGGGGGGGAGGGGGAGACAGGGGGACTAGGAGACAGGGGGACTGGGAGGCTGGGAGACTGGGAGACTGAGAGACTGGGAGAGGGATAGGTTAAATGCAACGCTTTTTGTTTGGCTTCCTCTTCGGATTGGCAGATATCGGGAGTTAATCCTAGAGTCTTTAGTAAATCCAGTGCAATCTGATCAAATGGGATCATGTCTTTTTCTTCATCTAGTTTAGGGAAGAAGATATCTCCGGATTCACCCATGATGGAAGCCATAAGGCACAACTCACCAGATTCTTTAGGAGAGACAAAAAATCGACGAATACCTAATGGGCAAGACCAGGGTTGCTGTTTGTTTAAACGTTCCAAAAATCCCAAAGGAAGACTTCCGTTTGAGAAGGCGACATTGGCAAAACGGGCGGTTTTAATAGGTAAACGATCTGAGTATGCCATTATCAATTCTTCCATCAGTTTTTTACTGGCCCCCATTATATTTACGGGATTGGCAGCTTTATCTGTTGAAACACAAAAGAAATGCTCCGGTGGAAATTGAAGCAAAAGATCCAATAGTTTGCGGGCACGCAACACGTTATTTTCGATCATAGCTTCGATCGAAAAAAAGTCTTTCTCGCTTCGCACATGTTTGTGGGCTGCAAAGTTGGCGACAATCTCAAAAGGACCATGTTGCTTGAAGATCTTCTCAAACACAGCATCGCCAAAGTTAACAGGATAGGTTATAAATTCTTCTGGTATGTTGTAATCGTTGGAACTCCTTAAATCACGTACCAATTCGGTTAAACCGTTTTCGTTGATATCTACTACTACAAGCTTTTTGATCTTGAATTTTAGGATTGCTTTTATATAGGATGAACCGATGGTACCGGCTCCTCCAATAACCAGAACTTTTTTGCCGTTGATGCGGTCATTGAGTTCTGCATTGTATTTTGCAAAATCATCAGCCAAAAGGCTATTTGCCCGTTTGGTAATGTAAGAAGCAATGAACTGATCGATGTTAATATTTGTCTGCATTTCTAAAATTTTAAAGAACTTCCCAATATCCACTATAATCAGGGCCAACTCTTTTAATATAATTGTTTAAAATCAGCCATTTAAGATGATCTTTGATGGTGTAAGCACTGCGATTTGTTTGTGTTGCTATGTATTCTCTTGAAGCATCCGGATGTTTAATCAGAATTTCTACAATATCCTTTTTTATTCCTTTTAGTTGTTTATTAGGGGTAGTCTGGGGGGTAGTCTGGGGGGTAGGAGTGGAATCAATTTTCTGTTTTGAATAGGCTAACTCTGTTAAAAAGCCATTGCCCTCTTCATTAAAGCTGAATGTCATTGTTTCGTAAGTGCTGATCTCTTTTCTGACACGAATGAACCCGCTTCCATATTTTTCAATATCCCTGGTTAAATAAAATGCTTCTGCAATTAATTTGTTGCGTGTTTGTGAGGAGTAACTATCTGTGTTTAATGCTTCAATTGTCAGACCGCCATATAAGTTGCCTGGATTAAAAAAACTAATCTTTTGATCGTAAATTTTTATCTGAACATCACTTGAGCTTGTATAATCCCTGTGAATAAGTGCATTTAAAACGAGTTCCCGTATGGCTGGTATAGGATATTCAAAAATCTCATTTCGTTGCGTGGTTTCTCCCGAAATCTCAAATGCAACTTTCAGATGTGAGATGACAAAACGGATAGTTTCTTCAACTACTTCAAAAAGAGAGCCGTTTATCATTTTATCATCGATAATTAGCGAAGGGTCTTTGAACCGTCCGACGTGAACATTGTAAAATAGATTCTCATTGGAGAACAGGATCATTGCTGCATTGCTGACGGATTGATCTCCAACGAGTTTTAATTTAGAAAGAGCCGTTTCCGGATTTTCCGGTAATATAAACCGACCACCATCGTTAACCCGTTCAATGAAGCGAATGATGCGTTCTTCGTTTAAATCATTGTAAGTGGCCTTATGAAATGGATAGGAGTCCCAGGAGATTTGTAAGGATTGAAGCAATAAATCGCTTATTTGCTGTGGTGAAAGTTGGTGATTGGAATTTTTGATCCGCTTGTAATATCTGCCTTTAAAGGAAACCGGTTTGACAGGGAATTCCTGAACCGTAAATTTCAAAATTTTTGTTCCATTCAGCGTATAGATTTCTATGTCTGGTACAATGGATGGTCGGGTTTTATTCTTTATTTCATCAGTATATAATTTTATTGGTATAAGCGCATAGGCCGCCCATGTTAATTTATTGATTGTAAACGTATAGGATTATTAATAACCATTTTATTTATGAGTGAATCAAAAATCGTATCCATTTTAGACCGTCTATTGTACCTGAAGTGGTACTCATCAAGGTATCCTTGAAGTCTATCTCTGCTACAATGATGATGTATTCCTCTTAGCCATCCTTTCAAGTTCATGATGTGGATATGGATATCCTGAAAGCTCTTCCCATTTTCAGATTTGAGTTGTTCTAAATTTGGATAGTCTTTTTTTAGAGGTATATATCCTTTCCATTCATCAGTAATGATTTTTGCATCTTTGCTGATATACGTTTCAAAGAATGGCCTGAAAGAGGAAGCAGATGCATTGCTTATACATTGAGCATAAGCTCGTCCAACGCCGCCTTCGACTAATTCAAGTGCGACTATGACAAGCTTCTTATCGCCTTTACTTCGGCCTCGTTTACTTTCTTCCTCTCCACCGATATAGAATTCATCTACATGGACTATACCGTTGATTGGATGTAGTTTACTACTTTGCATGGCTTGTTGAATCTTCCATTTAAATTCCCAACAGGTCATTTGACGTAGCTCAAATTCCTGGGATAATTCTAACGAAGACATGCCTTTCTTTTTGGTACTTATCTTGAATGCAATGTGGAAAGCCAGATGTAAAGAAAATTTACACTTGTCGAACATAGTTCCAGCTGTTGGGCTTTCATCGTACTTGCATTTCATACATCTTCTTGAAAATGGCTTGACTCCTTTATAATATTTGATATGACCGCACTTTCTACAATGATAGCCTTTATCTTTCCACTTGACATCAGCCAAGTATTGATAACACTGCTCTTCAGTCGAAAATGCTTCATAGAACTTAATCGAGTTCACTCCTATAAATTTACTTCGTTCATTCATGCTACGAAGGTAGCATTTCTAAAAATTAGGGCGGTCTAAACGCTTATACCAATA
>JAMDDG010000232.1 GCA_023488865.1 Bacteroidota bacterium
GCTCGCGGTGCGGGCCATCGTCAAAGATGCTGATGGCTCCATATTTCCCGGCAACGGTGCCGCATTCAAATACATTAATCACCTGTTCGCAAAGGTGCTTTTGTTGATCGGTCAGTGTCATGGTAATTTATTTTATGGGGTTGGATTATTTTTTCTCTTTGTTTGTCACCTGTGCTGTACCCTTTTGTTGATAAACGGAAGGGATTACTGTTGAAAATTCCTCTTCGGTTTTTCCTGCTGCATCCTTCAGAACGGCCCGACAGGCAAAATTGCTGTTCACATAGTTGGCCGGATTCTTTGATCCTCCGTCTAATTTTGAGGAAACACCCTGTACCTTCACTTCATATTTGACCCATCTTTTGGGTTTTGCGACCCAACTCTTTACTTTTTTCTCGGTAGAATGAAGATGCTGACTATTGGCATTCCCGGTAATCGGGAACATGTTGTTGGCATCCCCTTGTCCGCCCAGATGCTCGTTTAGGAGATGGCCCCTGATGTACTTATCCTCACTGCTGCTGGTAGGGTTTGTGATGAGCAGATCCATCAATTTGGACTGGGCATTCGATTGAGGAGGGCTTCCCTCAGGATGGTTCGGCCCCAACCAGTCGGCAGTCATCTCCAGACCAACCGTATCACCTCCTAAACTGCCAGTTTTTCTGGTAACTTTCATCTCCTTGCCCGTACTTCCTTCGTCGAATATTTCAATAATTTCCTTCATATTGACAACCAGATTAGGGTCGTTGGGTTCTTTCGTAACTGCATTTCTGGTTTTTGCAATAAGGGCTTTGCCTTTTTTCTCACCTTCTGAGGCCGTTGATTGCGAAGCCTGCTGATTAAACTCATCGAGTTTTTTTATCACAGGTTTTGGATTCCTGCTGGCAACCATTGCAACAGCATTTTTCTCCTCGCCGGTATAATAGATCTCATGCGATTCACCTCCGGATGTTTTGAACGGTTTTCGTGCTTTCCACCAGTTGGCAACGGCGCTTTTTGCTTTCCCTACCAGCATCTTCGCTTTATCGGCAATCCATTTGGCCACTTTGGCCAGCACCAGATCCACTTTGCTGCGGATTTTCTGAATAGCTTCTTTAATTTTATTGGTAATGGCGGTAAGGTGCAGCAACTGGGCCAAAAAACTGATCACTACCGTGAGTCCGCGGGCCAGGCCATTTTCCAGCGCCGCTGCGGCGGCGCCAATGTTGCCCGCAGCAATCTCGGCCACCGAACCAAGGAAGCTGTTGATCATCTGAATGATCTGCTTGGCCTTCTGGATAAAGAAGACGATGGTGTCGTAGATGGCAATGACCGCTTTAACGATCCCGGCGCCGGGGACAAAGATGCCCACTAACCAGGTGATTGCCTGTTCGATTACCTTGATTTTGATAAAATCTTTCACGGCATCTACAAAAGCCTGCTGCATCTCTCCGGCCATCTCTTTGATCTGTTCCCAGGCAGCCATCGGCCCTTCGGTTATCAGTGTTTTTACCAGGGTAAAGGTCTTCTCGATGGTGCTGACTACGGTTTCGCCCATTGCAGTCACCATATGGCGGCGGATATTCTGGTAAGAGATGCCGATCATCTGCAGCGCCACGCTCACGATCCCTTTGAAATCCCAGACCTTTGGCAGGACCAGTCCTTCGAGCGATCCGGTCAGCCATTCGAACAGCGAATTTTTCAGGTGTTTCAGGAAGTTCTTTCCAAAATTTTTGAAGCCGGTGATGGCAGCGTTGATCAGGTTCTTTGCAAACTGAATGGGCTGTGTAAAGATGCTCTTGAGTACCGAAACGCCCTTGTTGATCACTCCTTCGATGACAGCCAACGAGTAGCCTGCCTGTTTCAAAGCCCAGGTAAAGAATTTCTTGGCGGCTTGCAGCAGCAGGTTGCCGATCTTCGCCAGCGCTCCCGACATGGCCTCTTTCATCTTTTCAATTTTGTCGTCGATGGCTTTGATGGCTGCTTCCTGCTTTTGTGCCAGTTTTTGTTGGAGTCCCTGCTCTTTTTGGCCAATAAAACGATCCAGTCCGGCCAATTTGCCGTTCATCTCTTCAGCAGCTTTAGCTCCAATCTCTTTTAAGCCGGGTCCCAGTTTGCCCACGAAAATGGAAATCTCTTTTTTGGCGTTTGCCAATAGGTTCTTGCATTCGCTGATGACATTTTTATTGGCTGCCGTGATCTCCGTAATCAGTTTGTTGATGGCAGTGACAAAAATGGCACGGTTGCGGTCGAAGATGGCTTTTACTTCGGGCAGATCTTTCATGCCTAACAACCAGTCTTTTGCCTTCTTCAATTTGCCTTTTATCCCTTTGTATCGCTTAGATTTGAAGGCATCCATCTCTGTTTTCACAGAGTTTTCAAACAACGAAGTGGCCCTATTATTCCCGTCGTCAAAACGTTTCATTGAATTGGTTTCGAGGTCGGTAAGTTTCTTTACCACACTTTTCTGGGCAGCCGTATAAATGGAATTTATTTTTCCGGCTACCTCTTCCCTTTTCTTCTCCAGGGCACTTTTAGTGGCTTTTTGTTTCTGTGCGGTATTTCCCAGGTCGTTTTTGCGACGGGCTTTTAATCCCTCCCGTTCCTTCTGTTCCTCCTTTGTCAAATCACGCTCGACCTTCTCACCCTCCTGGCGGGCGAAGCTCTGTATGGCAAGTGGTTCACTCTTCGCTTTGGCTTCCATCCCTTTCTTCTCTTTGTTGGCGGTTGCCAGATCACCACTATCCACCATATCGAGTTGCTCCTGGGTAATTCCCTCCTCTTTCAGTTTGGCATCCGCCTCCTTCGTATAACTGCTCACATCGGTATGTTCCTGCTGAAGCGGAACGATAGCCCCCTGACCAAGGTTCATAGCCGGGGTTGCCGGCACAATTTCCTCAGGGGGTAAAGCAGTGGGCGTTTGCTCAGGTGGCGCCGGTTGAGGGGTATTCTCGAGGTCGGAAAATGTAGAGACGACCGCATCCTTGTCATTTTGCACGGACGACAAGACGGCTTTGCTCATCTCACCGGCTTTGTTGTCCCGTTTGAAGTTGTCGGCCTCTTCGATGGTTTGCGGAATGTTTGCGGCTATTGAGCTTTGCAATTGTTCTTTTACCTTACTTTCAGCAGGAGCAGGCGCTTTGCGGCTTTCGACCTGTCCGATCTGTCCGGCGCTGCTCTTTGACTGACCTTCGGCTGCAGGGATGACGACCGCCTTTTCAGTCTGGTTGAGTTTGTCAGTTGCACTGTCGTGCTTCTGCTCGTTCTCTTTGAGTTTATTGAGCTTGAAACTACCCCGTATCCGCACCGGCTCCCCCTTCATGGCAAGGAACTGTGCAACCTTGCTCTTGCCCAATATTCCGGATGCAGAAAACCTTCGGGTGGAAGGAGATGGCAACTGTTTTCCACTCCCTGCGCCAGGCAGCGACCTCCCCGGGGCCGGGTGGGCTGCTGCAGCAGGAGCCGGTGCAGGACGATTAACAGTTTTATGTTTGACAACTTCCATCTTTTTCAATCTTACCGGGCATCAGAAAGCGATCAGCCAGCGCGGCTGGGGTATTATATGGTTCGCCCTTCCTTCAAAAACTCACGACGGATAGCCTCTTCAACATCGGCCAGCAGGATTTTGTTGTCGTTGCGGCTTATCGCTTTCAATGAAACAGTCCGCACGACATTCATGATGGTCCCTCCGGATATTTCATGTTTTTCGGCGATCTGGTCCAGGTCGAGTTTTTTCTCAAGGAGTGCTTTGGTCGAAAAGGCGTTCTTCCAGATGCGGCTCCGTTCGGCGGGTTTGGGCATCGGGAACTGGATAACCGACTGGAACCTGCGCAGAAAAGCAGCATCAATATTATTTTTGAAGTTGGAAGCTAATATAACTACCCCGTTGAAATCTTCTATCCTTTGCAGAAGGTAGCTGATCTCCTGGTTGGCGTAGCGATCGTGTGCATCTTCAACTTTGGAGCGCTTCCCGAACAGGGCATCGGCCTCGTCAAAGAAGAGGATCCAGTTTTTATTTTCGGCCATGTCAAAGATTTTGGAAAGATTTTTCTCGGTTTCCCCGATGTATTTGGAGATGATCATGCTCAGATCAATCTTGTAAACATCACATCCGCAGTGGTTTCCGAGCAGACAGGCCGAGAAGGTCTTGCCGGTACCTGGCGGACCGTAAAACAAGGTAGTATAACCCGGGTTCAGCTTTTGGCCCATCCCCCAATCGTTGAGCAGCGTATTCCCGTGCAATATCCAGTGCCTGATCTCCTCAAGTTGATCCAATGTTTGCACAGGAAGCACCAGATGCTCCCATGAGAGCGAGGTTTCAATGAGTTTGGCCGGAAATTCACTGTTGAAATTGGGCTTTCTTTCAATCCCGGTGACAAACCAGTTGAGGTACTCGCCAGACAGCAGCAGCGCCCCGCTAAGCATCGGTTCCCCGGGAGTAGCGGGAGCGAGAGAAAGCACATTCTGTTTGGCAAAAAAATGGCCACCTTCGAAGATCCGTGTAGTTTCGAACCTTAATGTCAGATCCTCTCCGGCAATAATGAATGCAGCCGTTTCCCCGGTAGGAATAAAACCGGAATGGTTGACCCCTTTCAATCCGCCAAATTCGGTAAACCCACGCTCTGTTGTCCGGTTTTGAATCCAGAGGACATCGAGCAGTTGCGGCCTGATATGTGGTATCAGCGCCAGGATTAGGATCAAGCGTTCAGGAGCGATTAACCCGTTTCCCGTTACAAATTTTCCATAAAACGAACTGCTTTGTGAAAAGTTAGATGGTTGCAGAGAGAGCACATCGGCTTTTGCCCCCGGTTTCTCAAAAAAAAAGTTCAGCCGGGCATTCAGTATGTCGGCAAACCATTCCAGTTCAAGATTAAGGTCACGGGCATTATCAGTCAATTTGTTATCCATTCGGTAAAGATTGGTTTGTCCATCCAGGGCAGTTTTACAATTGAATAACTCCACGGCAGTTGGTTTAGCAACACATCAAATGTTTTACTTTCCATCTGCATCTTCCATCCTTCATCCGAC
>JAMDDG010000226.1 GCA_023488865.1 Bacteroidota bacterium
TTTTGATTTGAGTAGCTCCATAGCAACTCAAATCAGCATAACCTAAATCATCGGCAAGAATAAATACAATATTAGGTTTCTCTGATACAGTTGCTTTACTGGGGAATGGTAACAAAGCTATAGTACTCATGCCCAGAAAAACGGTACTACATTTTAAATGTGAGAATGTATTGGTAAAACTACTTTCAATGTTGTTGGTTATCATATTAATATGGCTTTATTTTCTAATTCATGTGAATATAAATTGCTTTTTAATCGCCACATGGGATCCTCAGGGATATTCATCTTCTTTGGGGAGCCTTTGCTCATGAGGGTTTCATATGCAATTTATTTCCCAGCTTTTACCTGTTCGAGTTTTGCACGGAGTTTTTCCACTATTTGCGGATTTTTTTTAGCTACATTTACTTTCTCTCCTATATCTACAGACAAGTCGTACAACTGATCTTTGTTCAGATTTCCCAATTCGATTTCAACGTTTTTATCGAAAGCGGGCCCTTCCCCTGGAAGAATAAATTTCCACCTCCCGTTTTCAATAGATAGGTGGTCCTTTCCATTCTGCTGCAGAACCAGATATTTGCGTCCTTTCCCACCTTTATTCAACCAGGTATTCAGGTGATCCTGACTGTCTGGGCCAGCATTAGCCGGTAATTTAACCTTCAGCATTTCGGCAAAAGTAGCCAACAAGTCAACCTGACAAAGCAGCTTATCTGACACACCTGGCTTCACGTTTCCCGGCCAGCTTAAAATACCGGGGACGCGGGTGCCTCCTTCAAAACTACTGTATTTTCCACCTCTCAAATCGCCTGCCGGTTTGTGTTTGCCCAGCAGTTCAGCGGCCTGATCCTTATATCCGTCATCAACCACCGGGCCATTGTCGCTTGTTAAAATGACGATCGTGTTTTTATCCAGGTGCAACCGTTCCAGTGTTTTCATGACTTCCCCAACCGACCAGTCGAATTCGAGGATAGCATCTCCCCTGGGCCCCATTCCACTTTTCCCGACAAAACGGGGATTTGGCACACGGGGTACATGGACATCCTGGGTTGCAAAATAAAGGAAGAACGGTTTGTCTTTACTGTTTTCGATGAAAGCGAGGGCTTTCCCGGTAAGTACTGTGGAAATTTCCTCATCTTTCCATAAAGCTGATTTGCCTCCTTTCATATAGCCAATTCGCGAAATTCCATTCACAATCGATTGGTCATGCCCGTGACTAGGGTGCATTTTCAGCATTTCAGGATTTAATTTTCCGGTTGGTTCACCTTCAAAATTCTTTTTGTAACTGACAGATATCGGATCTTTCGGATCAAGATTTACAACATGTTCATTTTCGACATACACGCAAGGTACACGATCGCCTGTGGCTGCCATTATAAACGAATAATCAAATCCAAGTTCTGATGGCCCGGGTGAGATATGTCCATTCCAGTCCTGGGTACCTGTTTTATCGCCCAAACCTAAATGCCATTTCCCGACAACTCCGGTTTGATAACCTGCATTTTTAAAAACATCAGCCAAGGTGAATTTTCCCGGACGGATAATTGACCCTGCATCGCCGGCTGCAATTCCGGTCCCTTCACGCCGCCAGGCATACTCACCGGTAAGAAGTGCGTATCTCGATGGGGTACAGGTAGACGCTGCACTATGCATATTGGTAAAAAGAACACCTTGTTTTGCCAACAGATCAACGTTAGGGGTTTTTACCGTTTTAGCTCCGTTACAACTTAAATCTCCGTAACCAATGTCGTCGGCATAAAGATAGATAACATTGGGTTTACTGATTAATTTTTGAGCAGAAGTGCTTTGAGCCATAAATCCCAGAGGAATTGTAGCAAAAAAAGGTAAGAAATTTGTTATTCTTTTCATTTCAAGTATGATTACATTTTGGCATTTGTATTATTCACTTTTCAATTACCATAAAAAGGCTTGCATGAGGAACCAACTCAATTGATACAAGACCATCATTGCAACGAACATTCTCACCGGTATAAATATTTGTAATTTTGTAATTACCCTCAATACCCAGTTCATTTAATTTCAGTATAAGCTTTTGTTTTTCAGTATTTACCCTGTTCAGCACTAAAATCGCAATTTTGCCGTTTTTCAAATTTTTCTTCCATATTTCAAATCCATTTTTAACTTTAATTCTTCGTCCCTGTTCTGTCGGATCCTGATTAACGGCTATCGCAACCGCATTAAGAATAATTTCCTTTTCTTCTTTAGACATGATGCGGGGGTCATTCCCCAGTATCAAAGGTGAGGACATGATGCACCATAATGCAAAATGAGATTTCTGTTCCTCTATAGAAAGGCCCTGATTTCCTAATGCCAACATATCCGGATCATTCCAATATCCATTCCCGGCAAATTCAGCAGATTTGTTGTTTTCATCGGAAATCCCCATGACACTTAACGGAATAAGATCGAAAACGGCACCTTTAGACACTCTAGCCCTAATATCACCGGTTGTCCTGGCCATTTGTCCAACCTCCGGATACCAATCGCGCCATTTATAGGCACTGATGCTTAGAAGAATATCCCTTCCACAGTTATCTAACAAATTGTGCCATTTCAGATATGTTTTCTTCAATAAATCTTCGTTCCAACCATCAGCATATTTGCATTTATCTAATTTGATGAAATCGATGCCCCAATCAACAAATTGCTTTACCTGCAACTCTTCGTGCCCAAATCCCCCTACCGGATCACCTCCGCAGTCGTGCGTTCCGGGAACGGTATGAAGTCCAAATTTTAATCCCTTGGAATGGGCATAGTCAGCCATAGCTTTCATTCCATGCGGAAACTTGTCCGGGTGGGCTAAAAGTTCACCGTTTGGTCCAAGTTTTGTATCCCTCCAGCCACCATCAATTACAAAATACTTATAACCTGCATCTAAAAGACCTTCATTAACCACAGCATCGATGCATTCCTTCATATTTTGTTCGTTGATTTCTTTTTTCCCAAACCAATCCCAGCTATTCCATCCCATTGGCGGAGTTGGGGCTAACGATTTTTTATCCTGACCCAAAACATTAAGGGTAACAAACAATAAAAAAGCAATTACTAATAGTTTCATCCGTAAATAATTTGTTTTAAAAGGCCGGATGGAACTCGCAGTTGAATTTTCATCCGTGTTTGTGTTTGGCGAACATGCTCGTTTCATCTGTATATAAATTGTTTTTTAATCGCCACATGGAACCCTCAGGGATATTCATCTTCTTTGGCGAGCCTTTGCTCATGAGGGTTTCATAATAAATTAAATTTTACAAATTGTAATCGTTCATAACTATTTTCCATCGTCATCATTTTTTCTGATGACACTTTGGAAAATTGTTGTTTAGAAATAAAGAATTAAGGCGAACCATTTTTGAGCAAACTCTCAAAGAAACAGGCGTCTTGCAAACTTCAAAAGGTGCCTGTTTTCTTTAAAACATAATTTTTTACCTAAGATTTGGATTTATATCCTGCTCCGACTGAGGGATTGGCCAACGATTATCTTCAGGATTTCTAAAGTTGCGGCTGATTACATACCAACGGCCGTTCTGATCGGTGACTCCTCCTTTTTTACGCATGTTTATTGCTCCTGGGAAAGGCGCCCCGTAAAAATCTGCTTTCAACACATCTTGAGCTGTACCCCAACGAAGTAAATCCCAATAGCGTAAACCTTCAAGTGCCAGTTGTCGACCGTCCCTGATGAAAGGCCCAATTCAACCGCGATCTCTTTGCTTGATTTGCTCTCTTGTCTGCTCTTCACGAAAATGCTCCTTTGTCGCCCTGGGAGCTGAGCGATTATTTGATTAACTTGTTCTAAAACAGAATGATAATCAATTTACTCTTCTATTTTGGAATAAGAAAAACAGAATGACAATCATCTTTGAGCTAATAGCTAAATGACTAAAGTTTCCCACGTGGGAAGCTTTAGTTACCTGCATATAAACCAAGGTGCGAACTTTGGCGTGTCTGGTTTAGCTCAATATCTTTTTAGCGTATTCAACACATTTGCCCACTTCTTTGGCTGCATCTGAATCAGCCGGTACTTCATACTCCAGTTCAATATCAACATAAATGGGCCATTTTTCCTTCTTCAGCAGTAAGAGCACATCGGCAATTGGCATTTCGCCCTTACCCCATACCTGATTGGTATTTGGAGGTGTTGATTTTGGCCCGGTTTTGTCTTTCATATGAATACTGAATATACGGTTGTGAAGCCTTTTGATCAGATCATTCGGATGTAATCCTGTACTGCCGAAATAGTGACCGGCATCAAAATTCAACATGTTACTTGGTGAGTAAGCCAGAAATTTGTCAAAGTTCCATCCCGGTTCTGCGGGTTGCATGTGTTGATGGAAAATGGCGTACATTTTATGTTTTTCGGCAAATGGCCCAAGACGCCTACAGGCTTCCTCTCCAATTTCATTGGTTACCCCTTTTGCACCCATGGCTTTTGCTGCTTCAAAAGCATAATCAATTTCTTCGTCAGTCCAGTTTGCCGGCGAAAATTTCACAATATGAATATTTATGCCCGCATCATTAAATAGCTTCCGCAGATCGGAATATTTTTTCATGGGAACCGAAAGTCTCCACTTACGTTGAGCTTCGGTTGCCACAGCCAATGCCTTTTCGTATTCTGCTTTTTGTTCTTTGGTTATTGCAACACCGTGCGGAGGCCGACCCGGCCCCTTAGGTAATCCAAGATAATCTTCGGCAATGCTCCCCATCAATTCCAGATCGCTGATGCCTGCCTGCAAACAATAACTGATAATGTCTTTGGGACTTGACGGCATACTGCGCCAGCTATAGCTAATAGCTCCAATCTGAACACCCCCGAATTTTGAATTTGGCTTTGCATCCTTAACATCTGTAGAAAAACCCTTGAAACCGTAATTAAAAGGTATTGCAGATAATGCAGCCACGGCAGCAGCTGCGTTTAAAAATTTACGACGTGATAACTTGTTTTCCATAGATTTTATTTTCTAAAAGGT
>JAMDDG010000122.1 GCA_023488865.1 Bacteroidota bacterium
GGCTGGAAGCAAAATTAATTCGTTTAGTTCCTTCATCACTAATAAATTCGACGAGTTTATCTCGTGTAATTGCTTTTTGAGGAACTCCTGATAAAGTGAAACCAAAATTAAAGAGCATAGTATTAATGTTTTATTGTGAAAATAGCTCATTACTTTTTCTAATCATCCTCTCTATATTCAAATCAGAGAAGCAACTTTTTGTCAGCTTGTGTTTCCATTGAGGAATTGAAGCTATATAATTTTTAATGGTAGTCACAGAAATATCCGTGCCTTTACAATTTAAATCGCATATAGACTCATCAACGGTAGTAAGAACCTCTAAATCATCATTTTTATAAAAACGGAATTGTTCAATCCATTCCTGAATTTCAGAACTATACCATTCATTGAAGTAATTCAACGCCTGAGCAATATTGACATTTGTAATAAAGGCATCTTTCCCACTTTTTGAATTTTCCACTTTTGAAATGTATTTATTCTTTATCGCAATGTTTTCAGGACCTTTATATCTATTTTCTGGTTTATACGGACCAGCAGCGTGTTTTTTAAATCCACATGCCACATGTTCGTATTGCCTGTGCAAAAGATAGGTATACTTAGTATATCTAAACCTGGAAAGTGGATATTGGACAGAACTAAACTTATTAACCAAGAAACTGATAACAACCGCTTCGTTTATTTGGTCGGTATGGGTCTGTTTTTTTGAGTTCAATTCTACGGTTTTCGTTTGTTCAGGGATTATTGTTGTTTGTACACTTCCTGTTAATCTTATTTTCCCCGTCAACAACTGCTGCATCATTCCCGCCTTTATCTGCTCGTATTTATTCCGGTCAGCTTCCAATTGACTTATTTCATTATCCATATCGGTAAGGATTTGGGCAATGGCAGTTTGCTCAACTACCGTTGGAGGTAATGGTAACTCCATATTTTCAATGTCTTTATGAGACAAATGCTTAACAGTTGTAGCGCCTGTCCCTTCTTGCTTCTCTTTTAATGGATTATACAAATAGTAATATAAAAAAACAGCATTCCAATCTGATGTAATCATTATTCTACCTACTCGTTGGTTTAGCAATGCCATTCCTTTTCTCCATATACAAGGTAAAAAATCACCATCCATTCCAATTAATACGTCTCCATTGTTTACTATAAAATCATCCGTATACTGTCCTGAATAAAAGACAACTTGATCATCTGATTTTAAATCTCTGTTTTTGATTAGCCTTACTCCAAAATTGTCTTTATTAAAGAATAATGAAGAAAATGGATTACCGGTTTGAAATTTCAACCCAGATCCTAAACGAGTTTCCACCCACTCTCCACTAAACCCCGTCAACCGTTTTTTACCAGTAAGCAGTTGTTGCATAGCTCCTTGTTTGATTTGCTGCTTTTTGGTTATTTTTTTATCCAATGCGGAAATTAAGATATCAACATTGCTAAGTGCAGTGGCAATGGCGGTTTGCTCGGATTGAGTAGGAACTGGCAATAATACTTGTGTGAGATTTTTCTTTGAAACGCCAAAGACTTTCATTCCTGTTGCTAAACTATTCAACTGTTTTTTTACTTCAGGAACAAGAAATAAATAGCCCCTAAAACCATTTTCGTAAATGCTATTTTTTTCTCGAAGCAAAATGGTGTGCAAGCCAGATATCGCTCGCTTGTTCGTAATATTTTTAATTTCAACGCTTTTACACAAACCTACATGATCTTCGGAAGCATCAGCCATAATAATATCGCCATCTTGCAACAAAGCATAATTCAATGATCGTTTTCCAGTTACTTTAGATAATGTAACTGAATTAAAATCAACAAACTCATTGAATTTTGTATGAATATCTCCATAATGTAGGCACTGTATCTCACCCTCATCACTTAATTCAGCACGTGAAAAAGTAGCCGTAGAAAGAAATTTAAAAATTTCATTTACGCTTTTGACTTCCCAATACTCTGGAATCACACCAATATCCGTTTGTTTATATCCTTGTTTTAGTTTTTCCATGGATTTACCAGTTAAAGCCCATAACGGCAAGATGTTTTTTTACGTTATCTTCTAATCCGCTAATCTCCTTATCAATTTCAGGTAGCGTTTGTCCGTAACGTTCAGCAAGGTCGGAGATGCTTGTTGTGAGCGTTTGGCTTATACGTTGCATTTCGCTATCCAACCGGGCGGACAGTGTGGCAAACCATTTCTTCTCAATCACCAATTCTTTGATTTCGGCTTCAGCAAGCTGTTTGTATTTATCGTCGAGCTTGGTAAGCAATTCATATTTCAGTACTTTCTGCACCCGTTTGGCATCGGCAATTTCTTCTTTCAGGTTAAGGTATCGCTCCAATACTTTCACTTCTTCCTTGGTATTGGCTTTGCCTTTCAGGTCTCTTAATTTCTTCTTTACATTGCCATCGCTCAGTGTTTTATTTTCAAAAGTATCGGCATCAAGATAGTTCTCGGCTTCTTCTTCCAGCAATTCGTTTAGTTGAGCCTCATTTTCGGCGATACGCTCTTCGGCGGCTTGTATCAGTGTTTTTAATTCAACAAAAAAGGCATCAATCACAACAGAAACCGGCAGCAGGTCGCACGCCACATCGTCGGGCGTGGCGGCTTTTTTCTCCTTAACAGCTTTGATCGTACCGTCTTTGGCCTTTTTTGCAGCCGGTTGCGGGGTATAGAGTTCGGCTTTCCATCCATCAATGGCAATAATATAAGCATCATCCTGCATTGTTTCGTTCCAGTAGGTAAGCAATTGTTCATACACATCGTAGGCATCTACCAGAAAAGTATCATTGGTAAATCCGCTGAGCATGGTATCTTCCATTTGTTGTATCAATTGTTTGGGTTTGGCACCAATGCTCAGGTTATAAAGCGTAGGCGAAACCAAATCGCACCATTGCTGGTAATGTGCTTTGAAATTATTGTCTTGTGCAATAAAGTCGGGGTGTTGTTTTACGGTTGCACGTATATCTTCTTTAGCACATCGGAGCGCCAAATAGTTTTTCTGTGCCGGATGAGGCATAAACAAGGCTTCGCGCAATGCAGGACAAGCAGACCAGTAATTTTGCAATTGATCTACGTCGTGCACAGGCAGACCACCTTTCAGATGCGCTTCAATATCCTGTACGATCTCCGTGTCAACCGATTCAATATAGCGGGGAATATTCAGGTTATAGTCGTTTCGGGTAATTTCTTCATTTTCTACAAAACGGGCGAAATAGGGCACGTTTTTCTGGGCTGCCCATACATCAGTTATGCATCGCACATCCTGTTCACGAAGTCGGTTTTTAGGTCCATCCTTAGCAAATCCTGCTTTGGCATCGATCATAAAAATACCTTTACGGTTGGCAGCATCGGTTTTATCGAGCACAATAATACAGGCAGGAATACCGGTGCCAAAAAACAGATTGGCAGGTAAACCTATTATTCCTTTGATATAGCCTCGTTTCAGAATATATTTACGAATATTGGATTCGGCGTTTCCTCGGAAAAGTACACCATGAGGTAAAATACAGGCGCCTTGTCCGGTGCGGTTCATCGAACGGATGATGTGGAGCAAAAAAGCATAGTCGCCGTTTTTTTCGGGCGGTACGCCAATGGTAGAATTCCAACGGCCATACACATCTTCTTCCTTGGCGCTCTTTAACCACGATTTGGTCGAAAAAGGGGGATTGGCCACCACGTAATCGAAGGTTTGCAACGTTTCTGTATCCCGTTCTTTATGGAGTGGAGCATTTATGGTATCGCCCTGGCGAATGTCTGCATCTACCACACCATGCAAAATCATGTTCATTTTCGCTAAACCAGCCGTGGCGGTATCATACTCTTGTCCGTAAATCGTAGCACCGTGAGGCGTTTCGGCCAATGCCCGTAAAAGCAACGAAGCGGAACCGCATGTAGGGTCGTAGATGGTCGTAGAAACGCATTTGGCCTTTTCCAAACCAATCACTTTAGCCATTACCCGGCTTACTTCGGCAGGTGTATAAAATTGTCCTTTGCTTTTTCCACTTTCAGTGGCAAAGTGCTTCATCAGGTATTCGTAGGCATCACCCATCAGATCATCATCGGCTGCGCGATTTTTGCCAAAATCAAGACCTGAAGATTGAAAAATACCAACCAGGTTACTTACCGTATCCACCAAATCTTTGCCCTTTCCAAGCTTTTGCTCATCGCAAAAGTCGGCTACATTAATAACACCCTGTAAACTGTTGGCTTCTGCCAACGCTGCCATTTTTTTATTGATTTCCTCTCCTATATGGGTGTTCCCTTTCAGATTTACAAAATCGTCGAAGCTGCAACTATTCGGTATCTCGATAATTGAATCCGGATCATTTTTAAATTTGTCGCTTACATATTTTACAAAAAGCACCACCAATACATAGTCTTTGTATTGGCTTGCATCCATCCCTCCACGCAGTGCATCGCAGCTTTTCCAAAGCATGCTGTATAATTCCGATTTTTTAATTGCCATTATTTATTTTGAGTTTCTATTTTTTGATTTACCTGGTTTGTTCTACTTCGGTACGGCGTCCGCTACAGGTTACATAGCGGAAGAGGTTGCTTTTACTATGCTGTTCTACTACATTTCTGTAAAAATAGTTTTTTTCTGTAGGAGAGCTGCTAATCTTTTTAAAGATCTTCCGCCATCAAGTTAGTCGCCATGCACACAACACCCCAAAATAGAAAAAGGAACCTTTCAGCTCCTCTTTCTTTTCTTTGTCAATATTATTTTTGCCTCTTACTATTTTACTTCTTCGAAATCAACATCAGTTACTTCGCCGTCACCTTTGGGGCCTTTTTGCTGAGAAGCCTGTGCTTCATCACCTTGTGGTCCGGCTTGTGCATTTGAGGCATTGTACATCTCCTGGGATGCGGCCTGAAAGACGGTATTCAACTCGTTGGTTGCACTGTCGATGGCAGTGAAGTCTTTGTTTTTGTATGCTTCTTTCAAATTGTTCAAAGCTGTTTCAATCGGTG
>JAMDDG010000206.1 GCA_023488865.1 Bacteroidota bacterium
ATAGGCTTCCCCGGTAGGAGTTACAAAGAAATATTGTACCACCAGGGGATGTTGAAACCGGCATCAATCTGGAAAAGCGGTAGTCAGGTTCCCTGAATATGCTGGAGGGATTTGATTATTTTTGGTGTTGTAATACGCTAAAAGTTATGATTTTAAGTTATGAGCTGGTAACAAGCGGTAAAAAGACAAATACACGACAAAGAGCGATTTTTTGCCAATACACCATTTAATATTTGTATTTTGCAAGGTATTATGAATTAATAATCTGCATAAATGGAATTAGATAAAACCAGTGTATATACTGATATTAAAAATATTTTAGAGCAAGCCAAAAATAATGCTGTAAGAGCTGTTAATTTTTCAATGGTTCTTGCCTATTGGCAAATTGGGAAACGTATTGTGGAAGATGAACAGGGTGGAAATAAAAAAGCCAATTATGGTGAATACTTATTAAAAGATCTTTCGGAAAAACTTAGCGCTGAATTTGGGAAAGGGTTTACGTACCGGAATATCGCAGCCATGAGGCAGTTTTATCTTGCTTTCCCAATTCTGCACGCAGCGCGTGCAGAATCTTCAAAAGAAAAAAACACTTCAATTGGAAACGAAGTGCTTGACCAATCTATGGATATTTCAATTCGTGACACACTGCGTCCCGAATTAAGCTGGTCTCATTACCGTTTATTAATGAAGGTTGAGAATCCTGATGCAAGGAATTATTACATACAGGAATGTGAATGTATTGGGCAAAACTGGAGCACCCGAACTTATTAAAGAATTAAACGTTGAACTCGAACAACTGAAGAACAAAAAGCTAAAATGAGCAACTTATCAGGCATCATAAAATCCATTCGTAACGAAATGCGTGAAGACCGTGGCATAAGCGGTGACGGGCAACGCACTGAGCAATTAGGCTGGATGCTTTTTTTGAAAATATTTGACGAAAAGGATAAAGAACTTGAATTACTTGACGATAAATACAAATCTCCCATCCTTGATAAATTCAAATGGAGAAACTGGGCAGCCGATGATGAAGGCATAACAGGTGATGCCCTTTTAAATTTTGTTGACCAGCAACTGTATCCAACACTGAAAGAATTGTCAGCACTTGACACAAGTGTAAAAAGACAGAAACAACAGACATAAATTGAAAAGTAAATCATTGTGAAAGGACGGAAAAACGAAATATTGACAGTTTTAAAAAAATTAAAACATGCTAACCTCCGGGCGACACAGGCAGAAAAGGATAATGAAACGGAAATGACGATAGCAATGAGCACATAACTAATTACTTATGACGGAACAACAAAATATAGAATACAAACAAAGTTGGCACGATGACTACTTGAAATGGGTATGTGGTTTTGCAAACGCCCAAGGCGGTGTGATTTATATTGGTAAAGATGATAATGGGAATGTCGTAAATGTTGCCGATTACAAGAAGCTAATGGATGAAATACCCAATAAGATTAAGAATTTGATGGGTATTACAATTGAGGTAAACTTAAATGAAGAAGAAGGGAAACATTTCATAGAGATTGTAATAGTCCCCTATTCTGTTCCAATCTCATTAAGAGGCAGATATTATTACCGAAGCGGAAGCACCAAACAAGAATTGACAGGAGCATCATTGAACGAATTTCTATTGAAGAAATCAGGTAAAACATGGGACGATGTAATTGAGCCAAGAGCAAGTTTTGAAGATATTAACGAGAAAACAGTTGCTTCTTTTTTACAAGCATCTGAAAACGCAGGTCGCTTGCCTGAAAATAAAAGGTTGTCCATTCCTGAGTTATTTGAAAAACTCAGGCTCACTGAGAATGGTCAGTTGAAACGTGCTGCTATAATTTTATTTGGTAAAGAACCCGCAAAATTTTACCCAAACACTTTTGTCAAAATTGGTCGCTTTGGAAAAGATGATGCTGATATAAGATTTCAGGAAACAGAAGAAGGAAATTTAATTGTTTTGCTTCAATCAGTTTTAACTCAACTCAACCATAAGTTTCTTACCCGACCAATCGAATTTGAAGGTATGCACCGCATTGAAAAAGGAGAATATCCTGTTCCTGCTATTCGTGAGATGTTGTTAAACGCTTTGGTACATCGAAATTATATGGGAGCACCGATACAAATACGAGTTTATGACGATAAAATTAATATTTGGAACGAAGGTTCACTACCTGATGGTTTGACACTGGAAGCTTTAAAACGTTCACATTCATCACGACCAAGAAATCCTATAATTGCAGACGTGAGTTTTAAGGGCGGTTATATTGATGCTTGGGGCAGAGGAACTATTAAGATTTTAGATACTTGTAAATTGGCAGATCTTCCCGAACCAGAAATGAAAGAGCAAGATGGAGGCTTTATTATTACTCTTTTCAAAGACAACCTAACGCATGAAATACTTCTAAAACAAGGTCTTAACGAAAGGCAAGTTAAATCTGTTATGTTTGTGAAAGAAAAAGGAAAGATTACAAATAGTGAGTATCAGTCACTAAATAAAACATCTGACAGAACAGCTTTAAGAGATTTAGAAGAACTGACAGAAAAGGGTATTTTGATTAAAGAAGGAGAGAAAAAAGGAACATCTTATAGACTTCGTTTTGGCGGATAAAAATGTGATATGTCGGATAAATGTCGGAAATATCTTAACCACCGCATTTGCAGCCACACTGCCAAAGCCCCACGAGCCAATCTGAAACCAAAGTTTTGACAGAGGATCGGCAAAGCCAACCCAATGAAGAAAAGAAATTTGAAAAAAGCCCCTCCGCCAGGTAAGATAAAATAAAAGACAGAAAGTAAGCACGAAACGCTAATGAAAAATGATTACACATTTTTTCAAACAACTGTTTGATAGGATTTTAAAATTATAATATATGAAATACCCATGAGACAATTATCACACCAACCGAAAATGATTATGTGGGTATTCCATCTGGCAATTAAAAATCAAATTATAAACAGATGAAACATATCATCGAGTGCGTTCCCAATTTTTCGGAAGGAAGGGAGATGGACGTGATCCGTCAGATCACGGAGGTCATTGAAAAAGTGGCTGGGATCAAACTGCTAAATGTTGATCCGGGTTATGCCACCAACCGGACGGTCGTCACTTTCGCCGGCGAACCGGATGCGGTAGTGGAGGCTGCTTTTCTGGCCATTAAAAAAGCATCCGAACTGATCGATATGCGCCAGCATACCGGTGAGCATCCCCGTTTTGGGGCAACCGATGTCTGTCCGCTGGTGCCGGTAGCCAACATCACCATGGAAGAGATTGTCGTTTATGCCCGGGCTTTGGCCAAGCGGGTCGGTGAGGAGTTGCAAATTCCTGTCTACTGTTACGAACAGGCCGCTTTTGAGCCCAAACGCCAAAGTCTGGCCAATTGTCGTTCCGGCGAATACGAGGGTCTACCAGAAAAATTAGCCTCTTCGCAGTGGAAGCCCGATTTCGGTCCGGCACAGTTCAATGCCCGGTCCGGCGCCATCGCCATCGGCGCCAGGAACTTTTTAGTTGCCTACAACATCAACCTAAATACGACCTCCGTCAGGCGTGCCAACTCCATCGCATTCGATATCCGGGAAGCCGGCAGGATTTTGAGGGCGGGAGATCCCCTTACCGGAAAAGTTATTACGGATGAAAAAGGGGAGCCCATTCGCATCCCGGGTTCGCTCAAAAAAGTGCGGGCCATCGGGTGGTATATCAAAGAGTACGGGATGGCCCAGATCTCCATGAACCTGACGGATATCTCGGTAACTCCTGTTCATGTCGCCTTTGACGAGGTTTGCAAAAAAGCTGATGAACAGGGACTCCGGGTTACCGGCTCCGAACTGATCGGGTTGGTGCCGCTCTCCTGCATGCTCGAAGCGGGGAAATATTTTCTGCACAAGCAAAAACGCTCATCCGGTATCCCGGATGAAGAGATCATTGAAATGGCAGTCCATTCGCTGGGGCTCAATGAACTGGCGCCGTTCGACCCGAAAAAGCGGATCATCGAATACCTGCTGAAGGAGGAGCCGAAAGATCAGTTGGTTGATCTTTCCCTTAGAAAATTAACTTTCGAAACGGCTTCCGATTCGCCGGCTCCGGGCGGAGGATCCATTTCCGCTGCTGTCGGGGCGCTGGGTGCGGCGTTGGGTTCCATGGTTGCCAATCTGTCGGCCCACAAACGTGGCTGGGACGACAGATGGGAAGAATTCTCAGACTGGGCCGAAAAAGGCAAGTCGGCCTATAATTCATTGTTGCTGATGGTCGATGAAGACACCCGCGCTTTCAATCGGGTGATGGATGCTTTTGGCTTGCCGAAAGTGAGCGCTGATCAGAAAGAGATGCGTAAAAACGCGATTCAGGAGGCAACCTTAAAAGCCATTGAAGTACCCTTTCAGGTTATGAAATTAGCTGTTGATGCCCTTGATTTGCTGGGAAAGATGGCAGAGATCGGTAATCCCAACTCTGCCAGTGATGTTGCAGTGGGCGCACTCTGTCTGAAAACAGCCGTGTCGGGGGCTTATCTGAATGTCCGGATCAATGCGCTGGAACTGAGCGATCCCTCCCAAGTGGAAGGGATACTCCTTCAGGCTGAACGCATGGAGAAAGAGACTATCCAACGATGTGATCAAATTCAGAAGCAAGTTCTTCAAAAGATCAATTCTAAATCCTAACTTTGTGCACCTTTGTGTGTACTCTGTGTCCTTTGTAGTTAAAATTTTTTACCACGAAGGTCACAAAGGGGTTCACGAAGGGAAATGATAAAAGCCTTCAGATGATGACTTCGAACAACCCTTTCAAAAAATACCTGATTATCTTCTGGTCAGTTTTTGCTGCCGGAATTATTGCTGTAGTGATTCTTTTCGTTTTGATCGGCAACGGTAAACTGGGGTACATGCCAACCCTGACAGAACTTGAAAACGTCGAATCATCACTCGCCTCAGAAGTTTACACGGCCGACAGAATCTTCGTGG
>JAMDDG010000434.1 GCA_023488865.1 Bacteroidota bacterium
AGCGATCGTTGAAACGAGTTTTCGTTTCAGTTCTACATCATAAAACGATCAACATAATCGGGCAATCAACCCGGCACTCATTTAGTGGCAAATCGAAAAATAACCAACTGGGCCTAACACACTTGCCGTTGGCAGGTTGCATTTTTCAAAAAAAATTCACGGGCACAGATACACGGCGTCCAAGTCTATGAAAGATTGGGCTGATCCGTATATCTGTTTTGATATTCTAAATACAAATTTCCACTTATTCTCCAACCTCAACGGCGACTTCGTTACTTTGCCATAAACCATGTTTGGTACAAAATGCATGTGCCATCAGTTTCATGCTTTTAACAGGTACAATGTACAAATCTACTTCGACCTGACTCGGTGCATTGCCCATTGTTCCGGCAGAAAGCGTGGTTTGTGCCAACATCTTCTCTCCATCCCAAAGTTGGACCCAACTGATGTAGTGGTCAAAATCATCCGGGTGTTTGTACTCTTCCCCAACTTTAATTTTCACTTTGAATTTTTCGCCTTTGACAGCTGTTGCAGCACAGTGCACAAAAGTCGAATGACGGTCGATGTAATCACGCTTAGCTTCCCTTTCTATTTGGGAAATGTCTTCATAACGGTTGATCTTCATGTTGATTGAATTTTTTTTAATGATAATTTTCAGTACTATTTCTCAATTTATCAGTGCTTTGACAGATAATCTGCTACTCCCTCGGCTGAAGCTTTCATCGCCTCATCTCCCTCTTTCCAGTTCGCAGGACATACTTCGCCATATTCTTCGAAATGGGCCAATGCGTCAACCATACGAATTGCTTCATCTACATTGCGTCCCAATGGAAGGTCGTTGACCAGCTGGTGGCGTACAACCCCATTTTTATCGATCAGGAAGAGGCCTCGGTAAGCAACGGGTTCGCCAACAAAAGAAGATTCTCCCTCTTCATTCACTTCGTATTCGCCTGCCAGTACGCCGTAATTTTCGGAAATGGTTTTGGTCAGGTCAGAAACCAATGGAAACTTAACCCCCTTGATCCCTCCATTTTTCTTCTCTGTGTTCAACCAGGCCCAATGCGAAAATTCCGAATCAACAGAGCAACCAACAACCGCTACGTTGCGTTTTTCGAATTCAGCTAATTTTTCTTGGAAAGCCAAAATCTCGGTAGGACAAACAAATGTAAAATCAAGCGGATAGAAAAAGAAAATTACGTATTTCTTTCCAACAAATTGATCCAGGGAGTAATCCTTTACGATGTCGTTGCCGTTTACAACGGCATTAGCCTTGAACGAAGGCGCTTTCTTACCAACTAATGTACACATATCTACAATTTTAAATGATTAATTGAAATGATTATAAAAATAAGGAATAATATTAAGTATAGCAAATTTAGCTTGCAAAGGTTTCAAAAAATGGAAAACTTAATTTTAGGTTATATTTTTACCTTCCAGCTATCAAACTGATACAATCTCTATTTGTTCTATCAAAAAAATCCAGCATATTTGTACTGAATTCAGAAAAAAATGATGGATCAACAACAGATTTCAGCCTACCTGCTTAAAAATGGGATAAGGCCTTTACAAAAGCGGGTAAAAATCATGCATTATTTGGTTTCAAAGCGAAATCATCCAACCGTTGATATGATATACAGCGATCTGATACACGAAATCAATGGGTTATCTAAAACAACCATCTACAACGTTTTAAATTTATTTGTACAATCAGGTGTAGTTCTCGCACTTAACATCGAAGGCAATGAAATACGGTACGATGCAGACACTTCCCTTCACGGTCATTTTAAGTGCAAAATCTGCGCTGGGGTGATTGATTTCAGAATCAAACAGGAGGATTTGCCCAATCCTATGCTGGAGGGTTTTCGGATTGACGAGCAACAATATTACCTCAAGGGCGTTTGCTCCTTTTGTGCCAATAAAATTGAAGCCTGAATCAGGATCAGAAGAACAGAACTGTATTTTACAACGGATTTTAACCTTTATCCATTAATCAAAGGGAAAAAAGGAAACCTGTTACCAAAAACATTCACCATGAAGCTCTGGGAAAAGGGAATAAAAATCAACGACTTGATTGAATCTTTCACGATAGGTAAAGACCGTGAAATGGATCTTTTTCTGGCAAAATTTGATGTCATTGGTTCTTTGGCCCATATTCGAATGCTCGAACACATTGGCTTATTAACAGCCAGCGAATTAGCTCTTTTATCGAAAGAATTAAGGACCATCTACCGTGAAGTTGCAGATGGAAAATTTTCCATTGAGGAAGGTGTTGAAGATATCCATTCCCAGGTTGAACTTCTTCTGACAAAACGATTAGGTGAAATAGGAAAAAAAATCCACAGTGGCAGGTCCCGCAATGACCAGGTGTTACTTGATTTGAAACTTTTTACCAGGGACGCCATCCAAACTGTTACGGAAAACACGGTCCAACTTTTTCACACACTGATCGCTCAGGGCGAACGGTACAAAAATGTACTAATGCCGGGATACACCCATCTTCAGGTTGCTATGCCTTCCTCTTTCGGGTTGTGGTTCAGCGCTTATGCTGAAAGTCTGACAGACGACCTGAGGTTGTTACAAGCTGCTTACCAGGTGGTTGATCAGAATCCGCTCGGCTCTGCTGCCGGATACGGCTCCTCCTTTCCGCTCAACCGGCAGATGACCACCGACCTGCTTGGTTTTGAAACGATGAATTTCAACGTGGTTTATGCCCAGATGGGTCGCGGAAAAATGGAAAGAACCGTACTGTTTGCTTTGGCATCCATCGCCTCTACCCTCTCGCGGCTGGCTTTTGATGTCTGCCTCTTTATGAGCCAGAACTTCGATTTTGTCAAATTGCCGGATGAACTGACGACCGGCTCCAGCATCATGCCCCACAAGAAAAACCCGGACGTATTTGAACTTCTGCGTGCCCATTGCAACCGGATTCAGTCATTGCCAACGCAGATGCTGACCGTAACCAACAATTTGCCAAGCGGCTATTTCAGGGATATGCAGCTAACGAAAGAGCTTTTCATCCCTGCCTTTCAGGAGTTAAATGAATGTATCGGCATTGCTGTTTTCGCCCTCGAAAACATCAAAGTAAACGAACACATTCTGGAGGATGAAAAATACCGTTATCTTTATAGTGTGGAGGAAGTCAATCGCTTAGTACTTTCCGGAACTCCTTTCCGGGACGCCTACCGGGAAGTTGGCGCCTCGATTGAAAGCAATCAGTTTAATCCTGATAAAAAGATCAACCACACCCACGAAGGAAGCATCGGAAATCTTTGTCTCGATAAAATCGAAACTAAAATGAATCAGGTATTGTCTGAATTTAATTTCGAAAAGGCTTCCGGTGCAATTGATGTGCTTTTAAACGGCTAAGGGGGAATCCTGCCTGTACTATTTCTGCTGACCTTTTTTCACCTAAACAAATAAATATTTAATGTTCTGTTAACTTGAATATTAATTTATTCAATTTCAGAAACTTAAATATGATTTTTTTTTGTTTTTTTCTTTTGCAGGTAAATAAATCAGCTGTCAGGAAGTCGGTTTACTTGGAGAAATAAAATAAAAAGGTAATTTTGCTTTCGAATATTAATATTTATCGCTATTTTTCTTACATCTTATTATTTATTTGATTAAATAATTGATGATTTAAAATAAAGCACAGCTTTTAAGCACCAACTCAATTTAGTAAGTTTTATGGAACATAAGAAATTACCAACCCCTGTTGGATTATACGATCCTGCTAACGAACACGATGCCTGTGGAATTGGTTTCGTAGCCCACATCAAAGGGGTTAAATCACACGATATCGTTCAAAGGGGACTGACTGTTTTGCTGAACATGGACCACCGTGGAGCGACCAGCTCAGATAACAAAACTGGTGATGGTGCAGGTATTATGGTGCAAATGCCCCATGATTTTTTCCTTTCCCAGGGAATTAATCTTCCTGAACCGGGCCGTTACGGGGCAGGTCTGGTATTTCTTCCTGTCGAAGAAGAAGAGGCCGACTATTGTGTTGAAGTACTAAACCGTTACATTGAAGCAGAAGGATTAACGTTGATAGCCTGGCGCAAGGTGCCGGTAGATGGTTCAGTGATCGGCGAAATTGCACGCAGTACCGAACCCCTTATCCGTCAGGTTTTCGTCAAAGGAAATTACGAACAGGATCTTCTGGAACGCAAACTTTACCTGGCAAGAAAACAAGCAGAGAGAACAATAAGTGATTCTTCTCTTGCCGGAAAAAACAGTTTCTATCTTCCAAGCTTTTCCAGTAAGGTAATGATTTACAAAGGAATGTTTACTCCCAGTCAACTGAGGGACTATTTCAAAGATCTGACAAATCCGGAGATGAAGAGTGCCATTGCCCTGGTGCACTCCCGATTCAGTACCAATACCTTCCCTACCTGGGATTTGGCCCAACCTTTTCGTATGATTGCCCACAACGGCGAGATCAACACCATCAAGGGCAACCGACAATGGATGCATGCCCGCGAATCGTTGTTGCAATCGGCCCTTTTTGGCGAAGATATAGACAAACTCTATCCTATCATTGAACCGGGCAAATCTGATTCTGCCTCGTTCGATAATACCCTCGAATTTTTACACATGACAGGTCGAAGTATACCACACTCACTGTGCATGATGATCCCGGAATCATTCAACGAAAAGAACCCGATCCCGGAGAGCCTGAAAGCTTTCTACGAATATCACTCAACCCTGATGGAGCCCTGGGATGGTCCGGCCTCCATGCTCTTTTCGGATGGAAGGTACATTGGCGGCACCCTCGACCGCAATGGGTTAAGACCTTCCAGGTATGTGATTACCAAGAATGACCTGATCGTCATGGGTTCGGAAGTAGGCGTTCAGGTTTTCAAACCCGAAGAGATCAAGGAGAAAGGACGTCTTCGTCCGGGTAAACTGCTGCTGGTAGACACGCAGCTGGGAATTCTGATTCCTGACCAGGAGGT
>JAMDDG010000013.1 GCA_023488865.1 Bacteroidota bacterium
TCATCGGAAAACTGGTGCGGGAGTGCGCACAGCTTTTTTTCGACAGGATGGGGCAGATACTTCAGGGAGAAAATGTACCCTCCCTGATTAAAATGCTGGAAGGATCCTCCAAAAGCGCCATGGAGGAGGTCAAAAAGATTTCAGTATCCAGAATATACAAAGACCCGTCCGTCATTCAGATCGAAATTGCAGGATACAAGATTTTAGGGACGCTGTTGGAGGAGTTTACGCCGGCAATTTTGGATCCCCATGATCCTTTCTCTGAAAAACTGCTTTCCATCGTCCCGCAGCAGTACCATCTGCAAAGCGAGGATCTGTACGATCAACTGCAAACCGTGGTTGATTTCGTATCCGGGATGACGGATCTTTATGCCTTGGACCTTTACCGGAAGATTACCGGGATGAACCTGCCAGGGATGTAAAAAGATATTTTGATTTTGCCAAAACCCCAGCTCCCATTTAGCAAAGCAACAGTTGTAAGGGTGATTTTTAACAGGCAATAGACCCAAAGGTATTGTTAGCCAGAAAGTTTTTTGGGCTATTATAACCTTTGGGAAGGATATAAACGAGTTGTGCGTCATGTTAGGAGCCTCAGTGTCACACGACATAAATTATTTCGGATTTAAAAATTGATAAAACTTTATAACAATGAAGAAAACTTTAATAGTTTTTGGAACAAGGAAAGGAACTACAAAAGAAACTGTTCAAATAATAGCGGAGATATTGAGAACTGATTACAATCATGAAGTAGATATTTGTGAATCAGGACAAATAAGAACCTATAAAAAAAGATTAAGTGAATTTAATAATATTATTATTGGTTCATCAATTGTTTCTGGTCGTTGGAAAAGCCAGATTTTAACGTTTGCAAAAAAAGACATTTTTAGTGGTAAAAATGTTGCAATATTCGTGACAGCTGGTGGTACTTTAAATAAGGTTCAGAAGTATGGATACACAAAATCAGAAGCAATCAATGAAGCTATCCAAAATTATATAGATAAGTATTTGAAGAAATTCAAATTTGACCCAATTAGTAAAACTGCATTTGGCGGCAAAGTCATAAAAAAAGGAGTACTAAAGTATAATAGCTGGGATAAATCAGATATTATTGCTTGGACAAATGATTTAGGGATAAAACTGAGCCAAATTTAAATAGCTATATCGTCAATTGATAATAAAACACGAAAGCACAACAGCAAAATACCTGCAGGCCGGGGGTTTCAGCTTCGTTGACAGAAAACTTAGTACTTGAAAAGCAACTCTTCCTCGGAAGTTCATCGGAAAACTCCCACCCTGCGTGTATTTGCGGAACGTTACCTGCAAGCATAAAAGGCATTGTCCAACGAAGAAACCACTTAATTGACGCAAATTTTGCATCGATAAATTTTCAAATGCGACGAATAAGAGCTATTTTCGTTGCAAAATATACGACGAATGGGAATTTATATACATCAAAAAGATAAGTGGCCGGATTTTACCTGGAGAAGCGAAGAATTTTTAAACCAATTAAGTGAAGCGAGAAATTTGCAGGGACGATTAATTGGCAAGATGGAATCGTTAGGCTTTGATTTGAGGAACGAAGCATTACTTGACACTCTGACATTAGATGTTTTAAAATCAACAGAAATCGAAGGAGAAATCTTAAATCACGACCAGGTCCGTTCATCAATTGCAAGGAGATTAGGAATAGAAATCACTGGCTCAGTAGATTCTGACAGGAATGTTGATGGAATGGTAGAAATGATGATTGACGCAACTCACAATTGCTTCAAACCATTGACAACAGATAGACTTTTTGATTGGCACGCTGCATTATTCCCGATGGGCAGAAGTGGTATATTTAAAATAACTGTTGCCGGTTGGCGAAAAGATACTACCGGACCAATGCAAGTCGTATCCGGTGCAGTTGGAAAAGAAAAAAATCATTTTCAAGCTCCTGATGCCGATTCAATTGAGACTGAAATGAACCGTTTCCTGAAATGGTTTAACGAAAATGATAAAATTGATTTAGTAATAAAAGCCGCGGTTGCTCATCTTTGGTTTGTTACAATTCATCCTTTTCAAGATGGTAATGGAAGAATAACAAGAGCATTAACCGATATGTTATTGGCCCAATCGGACAAAAGCGCTCAACGATTCTATAGTATGTCGGCTCAAATCAGGATTGAAAGAAAACAATACTATGAAATACTTGAGAAAACACAAAAAGGGGAACTTGACATAACTGAATGGGTAAAATGGTTTTTAAGCTGTCTAATAAATGCCTTAAAATCAACTGATACAATATTGGCAAAAGTCTTATTCAAAGCAGATTTCTGGAATAAATATTCAAAAACAATCCTAAACGAGAGACAGAAAAAGCTAATTAACAAATTGTTAGATGGTCTTGAAGGAAAACTGACTTCATCAAAGTGGGCAAAGATTGCCAAATGCTCAAGAGACACAGCAATCCGGGATATTAACGATTTGATATACAAAGATATATTGCAAAAGGAAACAGCAGGAGGAAGAAGTACAAATTATGAATTGAAAAAATGAAATACGCCTGCCGGCGCAGATTTGCATCTGTGCCCGTACAATTGACCCTAAAGAGCTGTTTGCATAACAATAATTTGCCAGGAAATCGTCCGCAATCCGCCCTTGCGTGTGGTCGCAGAACGGGGGAAAAATACTTAACCGGCGAGAAAACGCCGATAAACTTAGATAATTATGAGACAAAATTTAATCAAAAAACCTTGTCCGACTTGCAGGACTTCCATCGGGATTGGATTATTTTCTAATAGAGAAGAGATTGTTCGTCGCCCAAAGTGTAAGGAATTACTAATTCAATCCCCGCAACAAAAAAATCACCTACAAAATAAATTGTAAGTGATTGATTTGGTGGTTGACCCGCCAAGGCTCGAACTTGGACTCTTCTGAACCAAAATCAGACGTGTTGCCAATTACACCACGGGTCAATCAAAGATGTCTTATCATTTAAGACGGCGCAAAAATACGAAGTTTTTTTTTTCTGCCAATATGTAAATTGAAAAAGAACATTTAATCTTCGATAAATTCATGTGAAGAACTGTGAAATGACAAAAATTCAATTGAACAGATTTTGTAAATATTATATATTCAATGATTTAGATTAGTTTCACGGTAGTGGGGCAAAAGAATTTAATTCAATCGGGCAGATCAAATTAAAACCTTTTCTGCTGTGGACAAAGATTTTATATCTTCGCAGAGATTTTTTGTTTTTTTGATACAAGTTCTTCCCGGGGAATATTAGGACTCGGTTGGATTTTTGATAGCTGGTTTCGCACCTTTAGTGACAGATTAAAATAATGCAGATGAGAACATTCAAGTTTTACAACACGGTTGTCGGATGGGGTATTTTTGTGGTTGCGGCAATTGTCTATCTGATGACAATCGAACCAACTGCAAGTTTTTGGGACTGCAGCGAGTTCATCACCACAGCCTACAGGTTGGAAGTAGGACATCCACCGGGTGCGCCGTTGTTTATGATTCTTGGGCGCCTTTTTACCATGCTGGCACCCTCCACCTCATCGATACCTGTGATGGTCAACATCATGTCTGCCCTGGCCAGTGCCTTTACCATCCTGTTCCTTTTTTGGAGCATTACCCACCTGGCAAGAAAAATCATTGGCTCCGGAGAGAATGAGACACTTTCTGAAATGATCGCCATTCTTGGCGCCGGGGCAGTTGGCGCCCTGGCTTATACCTTTTCTGATACTTTCTGGTTTTCGGCCGTCGAAGGGGAAGTGTACGGAACCTCTTCGCTCTTTACTGCATTGGTTTTTTGGGCTATTTTGAAATGGGAGAATGAGGCCGACGAACCGAACGCCAATCGATGGCTCGTCCTGATCAGTTATTTGATAGGCCTTTCCATAGGGGTTCACCTGCTAAACCTGTTGGCTATTCCGGCCATTGTCTTTGTCTATTATTTTAGAAAATACGAAATAACCAGAAACGGAATTTTGGCAGCTTCGGGACTCGCCTTGGTTATTCTGGCGATGATGATTTGGGTGGTTATTCCCGGATTGGTTGTCGTAGCGTCGTGGTTTGAGCTCCTGTTTGTCAATGGGCTTGGAATGCCGTACGACAGCGGGGTAGTAATTTATGCCATCGCGTTGACCGGCGCCGTTAGTTATGGAATTATCTATACACACCGTCATAAAAAGATCATTGCCAATACTGTTCTTTTGTGCCTTTCCGTCATCGTCATCGGTTATTCATCCTATGCCATGACCGTTATTCGTTCTACGGCCAATCCGCCGATGGACCAAAACAATCCCGACAATGTTTTCTCGCTGCTCTCATACCTGAACCGTGATCAGTATGGCAGTCGTCCGTTGGGTTATGGTCAGTACTACAATGCCCCGCTCGACAGCAAAGAGCCTTATTTGCAGGGAAGTCCGACCTATATCAAAAGAAATGGCCATTATGAGATAGCCGAATACAAACAGATACCGAATTATGACGATCGTTTTTGCACCCTGTTCCCCCGTATGTACAGCTCGGACCCGGAACATGTGCAGGAGTATAAAAACTGGGCGGGCATAAAAGGGACCCCAATTCAGACTACCAACCGGCAAGGTGAGCCTGAAACCTTGATGAAGCCAACTTTTGGGGAGAACCTTAAGTTTTTCTTCACCTACCAGGTCGGGTACATGTACCTGAGGTACTTTATGTGGAACTTCTCGGGACGTCAGAACGATATTCAGGGGCAGGGCGGTATTCTTAACGGCAACTGGATTACCGGTTTTAATTTTCTGGATTCCATACGCCTGGGGGACCAGAACCATCTTCCGCCAACCCTCGCGGAGAACCGGGCAAAAAATGCTTATTACTTACTTCCCTTCATCCTGGGATTAATGGGGATGTTTTTCCAGTACCAGTCGGGGAAAAAGGGGAAACAGGATTTCAC
>JAMDDG010000302.1 GCA_023488865.1 Bacteroidota bacterium
TACAAAGAGAGGGCCAACACTGCCCCAAGAAATGCAAATGCTACATTTGATGCATTTTTTTTGATTGTGTTCATAAATAATAGTTTTTAAAATTTGATATAAAAAAGTATTTCAAATTTTGTACCATTCGTATAGTATCTTCACTCTATTAGACGGAGAAATGATATAAAAGTAATCCCGATTAACATACTTTAACTTCAAAGCCTCAAAGTGGTTCTGTTTGGTCATTGAGCTTATGGAGGGTCGAAGGGTTGGATTACGCTTTGTGCTAAATTGGCTTAAGATTTATAGTTGCACAGAGAAAAGTATCAATATTTGAATGATACATTTTTTCATTGCCGTCTGCTTTAGCTGACGGATCAGGATTAATAATTTAAGCCGGGCTTTAGCCCCAACTGCATAAAATATTGGGCTAAAGCCCGATTCCTCTCTCCTTGTATTCTTCCGTCAGCTAAAGCAGACGGCAATGAAAAGAAAATTAGACACACAAATGGGCACTCCTATTTCAATTTCATGAACTTCCGACAAATTGTCAGTGTTTATCCTGATTCTCTTTGTCCGGGACGTTGAACCATTTTGATAATGGCTCAGAAGGTACATATTCTTTGACATAGGCGATGGCCTCTTCAGGATTCGAAGCAATAAAATAGGTATCCCGGTAGCTCTCTTTGGCAAAAGTTTCCCGGTAGGCAAGGCCAAATTGTTCGAACAACGGATTGTAATAACCGTTGGTATTGATAAAAACAATGGCTTTGTTGTGATAGTTCAATTGTTTGAGGGTGATTACCTCTAATATCTCTTCCAACGTTCCGAAACCGCCGGGAAGTGCAATAAAGGCATCGGACCTTTTTCGCATCAGGTATTTGCGCTCCCGCATATTGGGCGTGATGATCTGTTCATGATCGTTTGGATTGGAAAGCCGGTGGGAGTGAATGAGTTCCGGGATGATACCCACCGTTTTTGACCCATGTTCTCTCGCGGCTTCTGCACAGGCATGCATCAAACCTACGTTGGCCCCGCCATAAATCAGGTCCCAGCCGGAAGTTCCGATCAGTTTGCCCAAAATGCGGGCCTCCTCGAAATAGATTTCAGGAATGGCATTGCTGGAGGAGGAGAAAACACAAACGTTCATAAATCGAAAATCCAAAATCGAAAATTATTTAGACGTCTATATTCGCATAAGTAGCATTGTCTTCAATGAATTTGCGGCGGGGAGGTACTTCATCGCCCATCAGCATAGAAAAGACGTGATCCGATTCGGCGGCATTTTCAATTTCTACCTGGCGCAAAGTGCGTCTTTCGGGATTCATCGTTGTATCCCATAGCTGCTCTGCGTTCATCTCTCCCAAACCTTTGTACCGTTGGACGTGGACGCTCTTTTCATTGCCGTTGCCCCATTCTTCAATTATTTTCAGCCGTTGTGGTTCGGTCCAGCAATATTGCTCCTGTTTTCCTTTTTTGATCAGGTAAAGAGGTGGCGTAGCAATATAAATGTGGCCATTCATAATCAAATCGTACATGTACCGGAAGAAGAAGGTCATAATCAAAGTCGCAATGTGTGAACCATCGACGTCGGCATCGGTCATGATGATGATCTTGTTGTACCTTAACTTCGATATATTGAGCTCTTTAGCATCATCGTCAGTGCCGATAGATACGCCAAGTGCAGTATAAATATTGCGGATCTCTTCACTGTCTAAAACCCGGTGTGGCATGGCTTTCTCCACGTTGAGGATCTTTCCCCGCAAGGGAAGAATCGCCTGAAAACTTCGGTCACGTCCTTGTTTGGCTGTACCTCCAGCTGAATCTCCCTCTACCAGGAACAATTCACACCGTTCGGGATCTTTCTCGGAACAGTCGGCTAATTTGCCCGGCAGACCGCTTCCTGATAGGACATTCTTGCGTTGCACCAACTCCCTCGCTTTACGGGCGGCATGTCGGGCGGTAGCGGCTAAGATTACTTTGTTGACGATGATTTTCGCTTCACGCGGATGCTCTTCCAGGTAATTGCTGAGCATTTCGCTTACTGCCTGGTCAACGGAAGCGCTGATTTCCGAGTTGCCCAGCTTGGTTTTGGTCTGGCCTTCGAACTGAGGCTCCTGAACTTTACAGGAAATCACAGCGGTTAACCCTTCCCTGAAGTCATCGCCTGCTATTTCAAATTTCAGTTTCTGGAACATACCGCTGTTTTCAGCGTAGCTTTTGAGTGTTCTGGTCAGGCCCCGCCTGAAACCGGTCAGGTGGGTTCCTCCTTCTATGGTATTGATGTTGTTGACGTAAGAGTGGACGTTTTCTGTGAAAGAGTTGTTGTAACACATGGCGATCTCAACCGGAACATCGTTCTTCTCGGTAGAGATATGAATGGTCTCCTCAATAATACGTTCACGGGTTCCATCGAGGTAATCGACGAATTCGGACAAACCAGCTTCAGAATAAAATATCTCTTTTTTAGACGAACCGTCTGCTTCTTTGACCCTTTCATCTGTAAGGGAAAGCTTGATCCTTTTGTTTAGATAAGCCAGTTCACGCAGACGGGAGGAGAGAATATCGAATTTGAACTCTGTTGTGGTAAAGATGGTGTCATCAGGAATGAAAGTAATGATTGTTCCGGTATGATCCGTTGTTCCGATAATCTTTACATCAGCCAAAGGTGCACCCTTTGAGTATTCCTGTTCCCATATATTGCCATCGCGGTGAATTTCTGCCCTGAGGTAGTTGGAAAGCGCATTTACACAGGAAACACCCACTCCATGCAGACCGCCGGAAACTTTGTAGCTCTCTTTGTTGAATTTTCCACCGGCATGCAACACGGTCAGGACCACTTCTAAAGCCGACTTGTTCTCCCCGATGTGCAATTCAGTAGGGATTCCACGGCCATTATCCACTACCGTTACAGATCCGTCTTCTCGGATCACGACCTCGATGTTGGTGCAATAACCTGCCAGGGCTTCATCTATGGAGTTGTCGATGACCTCATAAACAAGGTGGTGCAATCCGCGGATATTGACATCCCCGATGTACATGGCCGGACGTTTTCTTACTGCTTCCAACCCCTCCAATACCTGAATACTATCCGCGCCGTAGGATTCCTCTGCGGCCGATTTTATCTTCTTCGATTCGCTCATGTTCTAAATGATTTATAGTCAACTTCAATTTCGGGTGGCTTGTTATCAGGGCTTTTTTTTCGGTAGTCCAAACTTGTGAAAACCATTGAATATTGAATGATATTTCCTTTTGTTATTGTGCAGGCAAATGTAGCTTTTTTTCACCAAACCGGCAAGCAATTTATCAGAAAGTAAAGCTTGCACCTAGTTTAAACCGGATGCCATGAACAGTATAGCCGTACCAGGGTTCATCCTTCCTGTTAAGCAGGTTTTCTACCCGGCCGGAGAACTCCAGATGCTTGATAAACTGGTATTTTGCACCGAGGTTGACCTCAATCATGGAGCTGGTCTTTAGATAGATTGGAGCTGGAGGGAGTGAGGAAGCCCATAACGGAGAGTAATATTTTAACATGATATTTCTGGGCCCTGTCAAAAAGAACTCAGCCATTGCGCTGATCTGATCGGTAACCTTAAAATTGGAAGTGGCATTGAGTGTAAAATCAGGGAGGTAGGGAGCTTTCTCCAGGGAAATGGGCTGATAGTTATAAAAGTGGCCGGTCAGCAGCAAAAACAGGTTGGCAGTTGTGTAAGAAAGTTCACCCGAGAAATCAACAGTACTTAGGTTATCGTAAACAACTTCAAACGCATTGTTGTAGGTAAGATCAGTCAGTGAGGGATAGGTGTTCCCCGATCTGTTTTCCACACTGGTTACATAAAAATACTGATCTTCGGTTTTGCTGTATTTTAGTCCAAGGTTAAAAGCCAGTGGTGTGGTGATTTTACCTTTTATCCCTCCCGAAAGAATGTACCGGTGATTGGTTGGCCTCACATCCAATGTCGGATTGATCCATCTGTTTTCTTCTGCAATTTTTGAATAGTTGTTGTTTTGCAGGTAGCCATCCAGGCCGGCGTACAACGTAAAATTGTTCTCGGATGTATGCAGTGAAAAAGCCGCTTTGGGGTAAGGTTTAAAGCTGTTTCCATTTGAATCGCCCAAAACGGAGAAGAGGTTGAGCCCGCCTTCCAGGCTGAAGAAATCGTTTTGGTATAATATGGATGGAGAGAGATGTACCCAAGACCGCTTTGGTGAAGATAAAATGGCTAAGTCGGGTAGTTCTGTCACATTTTCAGTTTCAAAATGTTCAAACCCTGCGGACAGCTTTCCGTTGAAAGCGCCAAAATTGTAATCAAAATCACCATTGAACCGGCTTGCTTTCTCAACCTGCCGGCTGGAAGTGTTGAAGTAACCCAGCTTCATCCAGGTTTTAAATTTCAGGTTGGAAATGGATGTGGCATTGCTTTTTACAGACAAATCAAAAGCCCCGAGCTGGTCTAATTGATCCTGGTTAAAATATTTAACAAAATTATCAGTTAGGATGTTATCCGGGATGACAACCGGATAGCCATAATACCGGTTTTTGTCGCGTTGGTAAGACAGTTCAGAGGAGATGGTTACGCCATTGAGCACGTAGCTTCCGAAAACGACCGCCCGGTTGTAACTGAACGGGGCATCGATCCCGCTTCCTCCTCTTAGCTGAATTCTGTCCCGCGAGGAGAGATGGTCCAGCTGAATTCCCAGTGTCCCGTTTTGAGAATTGGGGTTGCTCAGGTATAAATCGAAGAATGGGGTAAAATAGGTGCCAAAACCCCCGCTGATTTTTCCGTAACCGGGAAAGTTGATCTCCCGTTGGGACTGGTTGGAGGCTCCCATTGCAGAGGATTGAAAGCCGGTTGTGATGGGATGGCTTTGGGTTTTGTAGTTCAGATCAGGCCTGAACCGGGTAGTGTCGCCGATTTCAGGCA
>JAMDDG010000327.1 GCA_023488865.1 Bacteroidota bacterium
GGCCAAAGTAACCCGTATCGCGTTGGAGAACGCAGCTTCTATCGCTGGAATGTTCTTAACCACAGAATGTGTACTGGTGGAAGAGAAGAAAGATGAACCTGCTATGCCAGCAGGCGGTATGGGCGGTGGAATGGGTGGAATGATGTAATCCACAACCGTCTATAAATAACAAAAGCCGTCGAAATTCGACGGCTTTTGTTATTTTTGCGCGGTTATGGATCTACTTACCATCTTCGTATTGGCCATCGGGCTCTCGATGGACTCTTTTGCCGTTTCTATCAGTTGCGGACTTGCGGAACAAAAAGTCTCTTTCAGCCATGCGGTCAAAATAGCATTTGCATTTGCCTTTTTTCAGGGAATATTACCCTTGCTTGGGTGGCTTATGGGAACTGAATTGAAAGTTTTTGTGGAGCGCATCGACCACTGGATCGCTTTCATCCTGCTTTCCTACCTTGGCGGGAAAATGATCTACGAAAGTTTTAGGAAAGACAACCACGATAAAATAGCCGACATCTACTCTTTCCGTCACATCATGACCCTCTCCATCGCCACCAGCATTGATGCCCTGGTGGTTGGGTTCAGTTATGCCATGGCCGAAACCGGTAAAATATTTGGTGGGGTACTGATTATCGGCGCCGTCACCTTTTTCTTCTCCATGTTGGGGATCCGGATCGGAAAAGATGTAGGAGGCAAATTTGGGTCTAAGGTGGAACTGTTAGGCGGGATCATTCTTTTCGGGATTGGGGCGAAAATACTGATTGAGCATTTGGGATAAAAAATCCCTGCCATTGTTGAAATGACAGGGATTGTAGTGGGGAACCCTGAAATATCGAACCTGTTGGAACACTTTTATCGAGTGGTTGATCTTTACGATTTCTTAATCGAGGTTGATAATTGAGGTTTAATTCTTATTTTCAGCCATATACACTTTCAAGACGAGATCAAGGAATGGACCACTTAGGTTATTGACTTCAACAATGATTCCATTCTTATCGAGTAAAAGGGCATAAGGAATACTGGCAATTCCGTATACTTTGGCAATATTCGATGACATACCTTTTAATTCAGATAAGTGAACCCAGGGAGTATTTACCTGCGTTATTCCTCTTTGCCAATCATCAACCTTTGTATCCATTGAGATACTTATGATATTTAATCCTTTGTCATTGTATTTAGTATACACCTTTTTAAGATTTGGAACTTCCGCAATGCAGGGTGCACACCAGGATGCCCAAAATTCAAGTAAAGTAAATTTTGAAGTACCAATGTAATCTGATAATCTTACTGACTTATTATCTGGTGTAAACAATTCAACATCAACAAATTTTTTCCCAACAATTGAATTCCTTATATCGATTTTCTCCTTTTCTTTTCTCTTAAATTCAACAATATCAATGATTTCTTTGTCAAAAAGAAATTGCTTTGGTATTTGACTTTTAATTACCTGATAGGCAGAATCAGAAAGATTATTACCTTTCATTCGATTTTTAAATATCCTTCGTCCAACTGGATTCTTTATGTTGTCGGCAATAAAAGTACTTTGATAATCTTTTATCTTCATGGTTAAGATATAAGCTTCAGAATTAACGGGTAACAAATCAGGAACTTTCCCATTTTTCCTGAGAATTTCAAACTGTAAAAAATAATCATCACCTTTCTTCTTATAAGAATTGTATGCGTCATTTAAGATGGTACCAGACACGAAGGGTACACTATCCATTCTCACATTAATAGTACCTCTTTCTAATACAACTTCTGCTGATTTAACTTTATCAGGATAGTTTCCCGCAGTTATTATGGAAATGTCGTCCAAAAACTCCTTTCCTTCAAAAATAAAGTTCCCGCTCTTAATGATTGTGGTATCGACAGAGAAGATGGTGTCGCCTTTGAATTTGAAAAGCATTATCTGAGCTCCATTTTCCATTCCTGAAATATTGCCCGAAATATGGTATTTAGGATAGTGGCAACTAAAACCTGTCAATAGTATTATGATCACAATTATCTTGTTCCTATGCTTCATAATGCTTTACTGCTTGTTAATGGTGACGAAAATATTGATTCCATAGCGGTATTTTTCTCCAAAATATAGGAGTGCATCTCTTGAATTATTAGTACCACCCTTGATTTTGAGGCTACCTTTTTCAAAACCTTGATTAACTGCTTCAACACCTACACTCTTACCATCGATCAAATAAATTATCCTTGATGGCTCAGTTATTTGCAAATTTTTGGTTGATGGAGTTTTATTTGAATTACAGGAGGAAATCAGGGATCAAAATAACAGAATGGAAATTTTAAGCGTTCGTTTTATCACATTTTTAGATTTTAGGTTTCAAGATACTGATTATGAATGTTTCAAACCATTTTTAGAGTAAAAGTAACCAAAATAAATAATGCTTGATTTCGAGCAATCAGACAAGCTCAAAATATTAAGTATTTTTAACCAACCTCCTGACAATCCCAGGACAAAACGAACAACCATTCCGTGTTTTGTAACCGTTTTGGTTCAGTTGACGTGAAATCTCTGAGTAATTGACCTGTCTGTACTTCATTTGGTAGTGTTCGATGTAGGTGATTGCAGTTACCATAGGCTCCTTTTACCGGATTTGACTACCTTCTTTACACCGATTTCCACATCTGGAGAATTTTCCGTAACTTTAATATCACAGGTTATGGAAATTACAAAGATCAAAAACGACACTTGAGAAGAATGAAAACTGAAGATATCAAACATCTATTTACTGAATTTGAGGATGCAGCCTCGGAAATCGATGGTGTTGAATGTTGGAGTGCAAGAGAATTGCAGACTCTTTTAGGTTATAGCAAATGGGAAAACTTTGAGAAAGTAATTCAAAAAGCAAAAGATGCTTGTGTAAATGCAGGTGAAAATTTTCCCGATCATTTTCCTGACATCAGGAAAACGATACCCATGCCAAAAGGTGCTGAAAAAGAGATACAAGATATTTTGCTGACCCGCTATGCCTGCTATTTAATAGCGCAAAATGGTGACAGTAGAAAAGTTGAAATCGCGTTTGCACAAAACTATTTCGCGGTTCAGACAAGAAGGGCTGAGGTAATTGAACAAAGAATCCTTGAATATGAGCGGATACAGGCAAGAGAAAAGTTAAGTCATACCGAGAAACAACTTTCAGGAATCATTTATGACCGAGGTGTGGATAATCAGGGATTTGCAATCATTCGATCCAAAGGTGACCAGGCACTTTTCAGACTTTCAACTGCTCAGTTGAAATACAAAATGGGCGTTCCGGAAAAGCGAGCTTTAGCTGATTTTTTACCAACCATCAGTATAAAAGCCAAAGACCTTGCAGCAGAAATGACCGGGCTTAATGTTCAGAATAAGGATCTTCATGGCCAAAATCCAATTGAGAAAGAACATGTTGATAATAGTACTGCTGTAAGAAATATGTTGGTAAATAGAGGGATATATCCTGAAAGATTGCCGGCTTCTGAGGATACAGATAAAGTTAAGCGCCGACTGGTTAGCGATGAAAAGAAAGTTCTGAAGGATACAAAAAAAGAGCAGGGCAAGAAAAAATAAAAAGGGTAATTGTTGTAAAGTGTCCCCCAAACGTACCCCCAGGAAAATAAAAGCCTTGTAAATCAATCGTTTACAAGGCTTCTTTGTAGCGGGGGTAGGACTCGAACCTACGACCTCCGGGTTATGAGCCCGACGAGCTACCAACTGCTCTACCCCACAGTATATTTTAAAACCAGCTGTTTGGTTTTGTGGGTGCAAAGATAGGCGTTTTTTTCGATCCCACAATAAAAATGCGAGTTTTTTGTGTAAGTTTGAATCCTTAAGAAAATCGCACCCATGGCGAAAGAAAGAAAGAGAGACAAGCTGAAGAAATTGTTTCAGCACCCCTATCGGATCGTTATCTTCAACGACCTCAACCTGCATATTATCAAACAGATCAGGTTTAATGCACGCACGCTGTTGCTTGGCCTGGTTGGGGCAGTTGTTTCCATCATCATTGGAGTTACCATCCTTATTGCTTTCACCCCCTTGCGGGAATATATCCCTGGCTATCCCAGCGGGAAATTTCGGGAAGAATTAATCCAGAACGCCCTGGCAACCGATTCTATCGAACAAAAAATAAATCTTTATGACCGCTATTTCCATGATTTCCGCGCCATGCTGAGCGGTGAAAGTTCTTTGGATTCGGTTGCCAAAAGAGACTCTGTTGTTCGTCCCAACCTGAATGAGTTGAAGCATTTAAATGAGGACAGTCTTTTTAAAGATAAGCTGGAACAGGAACAATTCAATCTTCATTTGAACCCAGGGAGTGCCCGGAAAAGTGGTCTGGCCAGTTTGCTCTTCTTCCCTCCGCTGAAAGGAATGGTGACTGGCAAGCTGGATTTAGCGGCAGGCCATTATGGCGTGGATGTAGTTGCAAAACTGAACTCGAGGATCTCTTCCGCGTTGGATGGTACGGTTATACTTGCAGAATGGACTATGGAGACCGGTTATGTGATTGTTATACAACATGATCAGAATATTGTCACCTGTTACAAACACAATGCCGAGTTGCTTAAAAAACAGGGTGAAAAAGTTAAAGCCGGAGAAGTGATCGCACTTATGGGAAATACCGGCAAAGAGACGACCGGGCCACACCTTCATTTCGAACTGTGGGTGAACGGCAACCCCGTCAATCCGGAAGATTATATCAGTTTTTAACTCCCAACAACCATGAAGAATATTGCCCTGCTCGGCTCAACAGGTTCAATTGGTCAGCAGACCCTGGAGATCATTGACAAAAATCCCGATCAATTTTCAATCGAAGTGCTGACAGCCAATAACAATGTAGACCTGTTGATTGAACAAGCATTGAAATTCAAACCTAATGTGGTTGTTATCAGCAACGAAGAGAAATATGCCCGGGTAAAAGAGGCATTGGCCCCTCATCCCATCAAAGTTTATACCGGCTGCGATGCCATAGCACAGGTTGTGGAGATGGATAGCATTGATACCGTCGTTACCGCCATGGTCGGCTATTCCGGATTATTGCCCACCATCCGGGCGGTAAAAGCCGGGAAACAGATCGCTTTAGCCAACAAAGAGACGCTGGTCGTGGCAGGCGAACTGGTTACCCGACTGGCTATTGAGCACCGTTCGGAGATCATTCCAATCGACTCCGAGCACTCGGCCATCTTCCAATGTTTGGTCGGTGAAGCGGAAGATTCAGTCGAGAAAATCCTGCTTACCTGCTCAGGGGGGCCTTTTTTAGGCAAAACCGGGGAAGAACTGGGCAAAGTGACGCCAAAACAAGCTTTAAAACATCCCAACTGGGATATGGGAGCTAAAATCACCATCGATTCTGCCACGCTGATGAACAAAGGATTCGAGGTGATCGAGGCGAAATGGCTCTTTGGACTGAAACCTGACCAGGTAGAGGTGGTAGTTCATCCACAGAGCATCATTCATTCCATGGTTCAATTCTGTGACGGATCCATCAAGGCTCAATTGGGCCTTCCCGATATGCGAATACCTATTCAATTTGCACTTAGCTACCCCACTCGAATCAAGAATTCGTTGCCACGATTTAGCTTCTCCGATTTCCCAGCCTTCACTTTTACAACTCCCGATACGAAAAATTTTCGTAACCTTGCACTTTCTTTCGAAGCGCTTCACAAAGGCGGAAACTTAGCCTGTGTGTTAAACGCGGCCAATGAAGTGACTGTTAATGCATTTTTAAACGAAAAAATTTCTTTTTTGAACATCGCGGAAATTAACGAGCAGGTAATGGAGAAGATCCCATTTGTAGGTCATCCTGAGTTGGCTGATTATATTGAATCCGATAAGGTTGCCCGTATTTACACAGAAGAGATTATCCTGAAACAAAGTAAATAAACAAGATACAAGATGATAATATTGATCAAAATAGCCCAGCTCCTACTGAGTCTTTCGATACTGGTGATCATACACGAATTAGGACATTTCCTTTTTGCCAAGCTTTTTCATTGCAGGGTAGAAAAGTTCTATCTTTTCTTTGATCCCTGGATCTCTCTTTTCAAAATACAAAAAGGAGACACCGAATATGGTATCGGATGGGTACCACTGGGAGGTTACGTAAAAATCTCGGGAATGATCGACGAATCGATGGACAAAGAGCAGATGAAACTGCCCCCACAACCTTGGGAGTTCAGGTCTAAGCCTACCTGGCAACGTTTGATCATCATGATAGGCGGCGTTCTTTTCAACCTGATCCTGGCGCTGGCGCTCTATTCCATGATCCTGTTTACCTGGGGTGAAGAATATCTTCCCAATCAAAATGTCAAATACGGGGTTGTCGTTTCTGAAACCGGACGGGAAATAGGACTCAAGAACGGAGATAAAATCATTTCGGTTGACGGTAAAAAAATTGAAAGTTTCACTAAGATTGTCCCAACCATCGTTTTAGATGGCGCTCGATCAATTGAAGTTCAGCGGGATTCCCAAAAATTAACTCTCCCTATTAAAAAAGAGATCATTCCAAAGCTGCTCACAGATAAAAACATCCTCGCCCTTCGCGTTCCCTTTTCCTGCAAGATCATAGCATTTGGCAAACAATCAGTCGCGCGGGATGCCGGATTAGAACTCGGGGATGAAATTCTTTCTGTTGATAGTTTGAAGTTCCGGTACTACGACGAATTTACGGATAAACTGGCAGCGTCCAAAGGGAAAGTGATTAACCTGGAAGTCAGCCGCAATGGGGTAGTATCTTTCCGTAAAGTAAGTATTGGGGAAAGCGGAATGCTTGGGATCCAACCTGCTTATGACTTGTCAACTATATTTGAGTACAAAACAATCCAATATAGTTTGATGGAATCCATTCCTGCCGGGATAGCCAAGGGTTACCGGGCTGTGGGTGATTACCTGAAACAATTCAAGCTGCTTTTTTCCCCGCAAACCAAGGCCTACGAATCGTTGGGCGGATTTATTGCCATCGGTAATATCTTCCCCGGGATTTGGGACTGGGAAGTATTCTGGAACTGGACCGCCTTCCTCTCTATCATTCTGGCTGTTATGAATATCCTTCCTATCCCGGCCCTCGACGGTGGCCATGTGCTTTTTTTGCTCTATGAAATCATTACCCGAAGAAAGCCCAGCGATAAATTTTTGGAATATGCCCAGATCGCCGGAATGGTATTGCTTTTTTCCCTTTTGCTATACGCCAACGGGAACGATGTCATAAAATTATTTAGGTAAACTATGAATAACTGATGAAAAGATTATTATATTTGCGCACAAACGATAAAAACAGAACGCTATGAACTTATTTATATTGGGTGTTTTAAGTGGTGCACATGTTGTTTTAATTATTGCAGCCATGCTCCTTTTGTTTGGAGGTTCGAAAATCCCGGAATTAATGGGTGGCTTAGGCAAAGGAATGAAAGAATTTAAGAAAGCCATGAAAGAGGATGAACCAACTACGCCTCCGGCAGAAACTGATGAGAAGAAAAAAGAGCCCCTGAAAGAGTAATTCAAGGGATCCAATCCTATACAAATACCCCGATGAAACCATCGGGGTATTTTTTTTGTAACGAATTCCTTTTTATGTTCTCAAATAGATGTTAGTCACGCCGCATAATACCATAGCAGATGATCTTGACAATGGCATCCACACTTTTGCCCAGATCGTTGGAACGGTAAGGTCCGGCAGAAAGCGGCATCTCAAGCCCGCGGATCGCGGTAGTGATGCCGATGGCAACCAGGGTAAAATCCTTGACCACAAATTTGTGTTGTCGGGCGCCTTCCAGCAGAATACGCTTCATCATGCGGATCTCTTCCTGATCGTATTGGGATTTTATTTTGTCAATGAATTCGACAGCGGCCGTGTCGTTTTCAATGGCATTGTAAAAATTGGCCAATTGCCTGTATGTAGTGATCTTCGTCATTACATAGTCGCGTAGTTTATCAGCAGGGTCCATCTCCTTCTGAAGTACCTTGGCCAGTTCGACCCTCAGTATATCAGCTTCTTTTTGAATCACCTCCTGAAACAAATCTTCCTTGCTGCTAAAGTAGTAGTACAGAGAACTCTTCCCTTTCCGGACCGCATTGGCGATGTCGTCCAAAGTAGTTTTTTTATACCCGAATTTGCTGAAGATTTCCTGTGCGATGGTTAAAATGTTCTCACGAACTGCATCTTTTTTTGTGCCTAAGTTTTCGTTGCTCATTGGTTATCATTCATCATTGATTGACCAAATATAATTATTTTGTTGAAGAAACAACAATTTTGAAGTCGAGTTGCTTCTTTTCCAAATTGGCCCTGAGAATCTCAATTTCTACTTCATCGCCCAGCTGATACCTTCTGTGCGTCCTTCTGCCCGTGATACAATAGTTCTTTTCATCGAACTGGTAATAGTCATCCGTAAGTTCATGCAGCGGGACCATTCCTTCACATTTGTTCTCTTCAATTTCGACATAGATACCCCATTCTGTCACCCCTGAGATGACCCCTTTGTATTGTTGCCCAATCTTATCGGCCATAAATTCCACCTGTTTGTACTTGATGGATGCGCGTTCCGCATTGGCGGCACGGTTCTCCATATCTGACGAATGTTTGCACATCTCCTCGTATTTATTGGCAGCAACCGAACTGCCATCCTGAAGATACCGGTCGAGCAAACGGTGAACCATCATATCCGGATATCTCCTGATCGGAGAGGTAAAATGGGTGTAATATTCAAAGCCCAAACCGTAATGGCCGATGTTTCGGGTTGAATACTCCGCTTTGGCCATTGTACGGATGGCAAGGGTTTCGATCACGTTTTGTTCTTTCTTGCCGGAAACATTTGTAATCAACTGATTCATGGATGTTGATACGGCGGCTGGGGAATTGGTCATGATCCCGTAGCCGAACCTCTTGATAAAATGGTTAAACTTCTCCAGTTTCTCCGGATCCGGTTTGTCGTGTATACGATAAACAAAGGTCTTCTCTTTCTTTCTCGGTCCAGGCTTCCCAATCAGTTCTGCGACCATCTTGTTGGCAAGAAGCATAAATTCTTCGATCAGTTTATTGGAATCTTTGGACTCCTTGAAAAAAACATGGATAGGTTTCCCGGTAGGGTCAACCTCAATTTTAGCCTCAACCCGGTCAAAATCAATTGATCCACCCTCAAAACGTTTCGCCCTCAGCTTCTTCGCCAACCCGTCAAGGGCCAGGATCTCCTCTTTCATATCGCCTTCCCCGGTCTCAATCACTGCCTGGGCCTCTTCGTAACTGAATCTCCGATCGGAATAGATCACGGTCCTGCCAAACCACTCTTTGTGAACTTTCGCATTTTCATCTAACTGAAAAACAGCTGAATAGCATAGCTTTTCTTCTTTGGGCCGCAAGGAACACACCCCATTTGACAATCGCTCCGGTAACATCAGGACCACCCGGTCGACCAGATAAACTGAAGTCGCCCTGTTGTAGGCCTCCTCTTCAATAATTGAGTTGGAACGTACATAATAGGTTACATCGGCAATATGCACGCCTACCTCCCAGAACCCATTTTCTAATTTTTGAATGGAGAGGGCATCGTCAAAGTCTTTGGCATCGGCGGGATCGATCGTAAAAGTGGGTACTTTTCTGAAATCCCTTCTGTTGGCAATCTCGGAAGATGGAATTTCCAATGGAATTTTATTGGCAGCTTCATCCACCTTTTCGGGGTATTTATAGGGCAACCCAAACTCTGCCAGGATGGCATGCATCTCCGTATTGTTGGAGCCGGCGTCACCCAGTACATCCACTATTTCAGCAAATGGATTTCGGGCATTTTCGGGCCAGTCTAAGATTTTGGCCACTGCCTTTTGTCCGTTTTTTGCGCCATGCAGCTTGTCCTTGGGCAGGAAGAGATCGAAAGGCATTCGTTTGACAGGGATTAAAAAAGCAGAAAATTTGGAGATTTCGACGGTTCCCACGATCGTCTTCTGCGCACGTTCTACTACTTCAACGACCTCTCCTTCCAGGTCACCTTTTTTTCTTCTGGCAAAAAGCCGGATCTTGACTTTATCCCCGTCTAAGGCGTGGTTCATATTGGGTGCAGGGATTAAAACCGTATCGTTCAGTTCTTCACAGAAGACCTGACCAAATCCTTTGTAGTTAAGTTCCATCGTCCCGGTAATGCTCCCTTTGCTCTTAGCTTTTAAACGGAACCTTCCTTTCGAAACCTCCTCAAGCGCCTCGTTTTCACGCAACTCCTGTAAAACGACACTTACCAGTTGCTGGGCCGTTGTATTTTTTGCGCCTATTTTAGCGGAGAGTTGTTTGTAATTGTACACATAGGCAGGCTCCTCATAAAAGAGGGCCATAAGGGTTGTTTTTAAGCCGGCTTTATTGAAATTCAGTGCCTTTTCAAGCTTTTTTACTTTAGACATTGGATGGGTTTTTAGAATCAATAAAGTTAAGAAAATTTTCGAATGTTTGTAAGTTCCGTTCGAGAAGGAAATGAACGTTCCAAAAAAAAGTTACACAGAGGATAAAGGATGCACGGAGTGGCACAGAGAAAAATTTGTATAGAAAGGTAGGAATCAATTATATTTGCAAATCCTGTTACAATGGTTCATCAATCAATCGTCAATAAAATGAAACGAACATGTTGTTTTCTAACCTCCAAGAGGATGAAAATAATTTTCAACAACATGGAGTTCTATACTACTTTTAAAAACAAATTATTCATAATATGAAAATCATAGACCTTATCCAACCTGCCAAAAAAACTCTCTTTTCTTTCGAACTGCTTCCCCCGCTGAAAGGACAAAATGCCGACAAATTGTACGAGACCATCGATGAGTTGATCGAGTACAAGCCCAAATACATCAACCTGACTACCCACCGCGATGAGATAGAATACAGGACACTCGACAATGGTTTGCTGGAAAAGAAAATTGTCCGCAAGCGTCCGGGTACGGTCGCCATTGCGGCTGCGATCCAGTATAAATATGGGATACCCGTGGTGCCTCATGTCGTCTGCGGGGGTTTTACCCGCGAAGAGACTGAGAATATGCTGATCGACCTCAACTTTCTGGGAATAGAAAACGTGCTGGCGCTTCGCGGCGATGGGCTAAAATCGGAAAATTTTTTTGTGCCGGAGAATAACGGACATTCCCATGCCAACGAACTGGTAGAACAGATTGTTAACCTGCGCGAAGGGAAATACCTTGATCCTGAACTGAAAAACAAAACAACGATGGACTTTTGCGTTGGCGTTGCAGGGTACCCCGAAAAACATGCGGAAGCGTCCAATCCTGAAACCGATCTTCTGTATCTAAAACAAAAGGTGGATGCAGGCGCCGATTACATTGTAACCCAGATGTTTTTCGATAACCGCAAATATTACGATTTCGTAGAACGCTGCAGGGCCATCGGGATTACGGTTCCTATCATCCCAGGGATCAAACCTCTGGCGCTAATGAACCAGATTACGATACTGCCAAAAATTTTCAGTATTGATATTCCCGAAGAGTTTGCCGCCGAAGTAAGAAAGTGCAAAACCAACGACGAGGCCCGTCAGGTGGGGACAGAATGGGCCATTTATCAGGCCAAAGACTTGATTGCCAACAAAGTGCCATGTCTGCACATTTATACTTATGGCATCACCGACAACACCCGTCAGATTGCCAAAATAATTCTATAAACAATCTATGCACCAATTGGTTTTTGCCACCAACAATGCCCATAAGTTGAGAGAACTGGGTGAAATCCTTAAAGGTGAATTCACCCTGTTCAGCCTTAACGATATTTCCTGTACAGACGACATTCCCGAAACCGGCGATACGCTGGAAGCCAATGCTTCACAGAAATCCCGGTACATTTGGGATCGCTACCAGCTCGACTGTTTTTCGGATGATACAGGCCTCGAAATTGCAGCCTTGAACAATGAGCCCGGCGTTCACTCGGCCCGTTATGCCGGAGAGGGGAAAAATTCGGAAGACAATATCGAAAAAGTCCTGTCTAAATTAAGTGGCGAAAACAACCGGAAAGCCTGTTTCCGCTGTGTCATCTCCCTGATCATCCGGGGAAATGAATATCTTTTTGAAGGACAGGTTGATGGCGAGATCCTGCCCGAACGAAAAGGTATTTCCGGCTTTGGTTATGATCCGATCTTTCTGCCGGACGGTTACACCCAGTCCTTTGCCGAAATGAATGCAGATTTGAAAAATAGCATCAGTCACCGCGGACGGGCCGTACAAAAACTGGTCCGGTTTCTACTGGAAGAATATCCTCAGTTACCTGAAAGATAACGGGCTTCTTTCTTTTCATCTTTTTTTTGCTGCTGCTATTTTTATATGAGAAGGGCATTCTTCTTTCTTTTTAATCTTTAATTTGTAGTTTTCAATAAGCTATGTTCTACAAGACTGAAGGCATCGTTTTGCATGGTATCAAATATGGTGATACCGGAAAAATTGTGACCGTTTACACCGAAGCTTTCGGGAGGTGCTCCTTTATTCTGCAGGGAATCCATGCAAAAAAATCGTCCAACAAAGCCAATCTTCTGCAACCGCTTTTCCTGCTTGAGATGGAGGTCGATCACAGGCAGGGCAGGGAGTTGCAGCGTGCCAGGGAAATTAAATTCTGTCATCCCTATCAGACGGTGCCCTATGACATTGTCAAATCTTCGCAGGCTATTTTTCTGGCGGAAATATTGTACAAAGTTTTAAAAGAAGAAGAGGCAAGGGTTGAACTCTTTCAGTTTCTCAGTCATTCGTTCCGGATTTTTGATTTGCTGCAAAAAGGGACGGCTAATTTTCATCTGGCATTTCTGGTCCAGCTTACCAGATACATGGGATTTTCCCCTGCGGGCAACGTTGTTGAAGGAAGAACTTTTTTCGACATGGCTTCGGGCTCTTTTGTGGAAAACAAACCTCCCCACCCTTATTACATTGAACCCGAAGAAAGCCGTGTTTTTTCAGAATTCCTCACTGTTTCCTTTGAAGAGATTGGCAAAATCACCCTTACCCCCACCCAGCGCAACCTATTGTTGCTAAAAATGATCGATTATTTTTCGCTGCATCTGGGGATTCGGTTTCAGATAAAATCATGGGATGTTTTACGTGAATTATTCGACTGACAACTGTTATTTTAATTGGGAAAGAAGGTTGAACTATTATTTCATAACACATTGATATCCTACATTTTACATTCCATCTGACTGCCTGCTTAATTAAGTAATATAAATGGAGGGATTCTATTTTTCATCGTGTCAATTGCCATTCATATTTTTTTCCGTACTTTTGCAAAAGATATAAATTCAGTATGACCATAACAAAACTTCCAACTACGAAGAAGAATATCTTCGTTACTATGATGGAGATTGCCGAGGAGTACAAGGCTACTAATCTTGTAGATCCCATGTCGGGTCTTCCTTGTCCGGACGATTTGATCAATCTTGTTGACAAATACATGAGGGCGGGAAATAACGACTTTTCTCCAAGTGAAGGGGTCGGGTCACTGAGGGAGCAAATTGTCTCCATAATCAACAAGCAAAACAATACAGAATTTCAAGCAGAAACCGACCTAACCATCACTGCCGGTCCATCGCAGGCAATGTCTACTGCCATCACCACTTTTATCAAGGATGGGGATGAAGTTATTCTTTTTGAACCTGTTCAGGAGTCTTATGCCCAGTTAATCGAAATGACCGGAGGACGTCCGATTTACATCAACCTGAAACATCCCGATTACCGGATCGATTGGGATGAGGTAAAAAAGACGGTTACGACCAAAACCAAGATGATCGTCATCAACAATCCTCAAAATCCGGTGGGTCAGATTTTCAGTCCGGAAGATTTTGACCAGCTCAAACGTTTAACCAATGGTACCCGTTTGGTGATTCTCAGCAACGAAACTTTTGGGAACATTGTATATGACGGGCATCATTTCAACAGCATAGCATCTGTACCCGAGTTGGCAGCCAAGAGCCTGGCTGTATCCTCTTTTGGAACCATGTTCAACATCAATGGTTGGGGAATCGGGTTCATCTCCGGCCCCGAAAAATTGATGGCCGAATACCGGAAAACCCAGCAATATCAAGGTTCAAGTGTCAATACCCCGGCACAATATGCGTTGGCCGAATTTTTAAAACAGGAACACAACTTCAAAGAGATCAATGCATTCTACCAAAGTAAGCGAGATTATTTCCTGGAGCTGCTGGCAGGAAGCAAATTTGAATGGATACCCACCAAATCAACGATCTACCAGCTGTTGGATTACAGTAAAATTTCGGACGAGCCGGATACTGAATTTGTGATGAAATTAGCCAAAGATTGCAAGGTTGCAACGATTCCTTTCTCTGCTTTTCAGCACGAGAAAACAAAGATGCAAATGATCCGGATCTGTTTTGCCAAAACCAACGAGTTGCTGGAAGAAGCAGCCTACCGGTTAAAGAACGTTCCAGTTTCTTTGGGTAAATAGGATAAAAGTACTTTGGGTACATTAACGGCTCAAAGTAAGGAACTCAGAGAAGCTAATTTTAAATAACCCGCCAATGTCCGGGTTATTTTGGCTTAAAAGGGCCTCATAGTTCAAGGGATAGAACGGAAGTTTCCTAAACTTTAGATTCGCGTTCGAGTCGCGGTGAGGCTACCAAAATACCCTGAATACGTAAAGTGTTCAGGGTATTGCATGTAAAGTGTTCAGGGTATTGCATTTAAGTAAGGTACCTGGTTCCCATCAAGCACATTAAAAACCCACATTTCAACACCCATTAAAGCATTAAATTTTTACTTTACATACTTTTGAACTATATTTGTTCTACGTTGTTCCACAAAAAGTCCACAATCAATGGCTACATTTAAGGCAGTTGTTTACAAACATCACAGGAAAGAGGACGGGACGTATAATGTTAAGATCCGGATTATTCATAATCGTGTTAAGAGGCATATCCCGACTACTTATTTCATTACAAAGGATGACCTAACCAAAGGATTTAAAATAAAGAATCAATCAATCATTGATGATCTTGATGGGATTGTTAAAAAATATCGCAAAGCCTGCGATGCTTTAGGGGAACGATTGAAAGAGATTGACGCGGACAGACTAGTAGTATATCTGAAAAATTATAAAAAGAAAGATGCCGTTTTCCAGCTTAATTTTTTACAATATGGCCGGGATAAAGTAAAGGAGTTGCAAACAAAAGGTGATACCGGGAACGCCAAAACCTACGACGTCATGCTCAGAGTTTTGACCAAATTTTGTCCAAATGGTCTGGACATTTCAGAGATATCCGGGAAATTTGTTAAAAACTTTGCTGAGCATATCGAAGGTAGGCCAGAAAAACCGAACAGGAAAAAAGGTGACCGCGCAGTTTCTCTTTATCTGGCTAATCTTCGCGCTCTCCACAATATGGCTAAACTAGAGTACAATGATGAGGATAACGGAGTGATCAATATCCCGCTCTCGCCATTCGTGAAATATAAAGTACCTAAACCTCCGGTTACAAGAAAAAGGGCGATATCTGTCGATCAGATCAAGACACTTGCTGCTTTGCCCTATACTCTAGTAATTCAGGATGGCTTGAACCGGTTTAACTTGGCAAAAGACATGTTCCTACTCTCTTTCGGGTTAATTGGGATGAATACCGTTGATCTGTTCAATTGCACCTTGATTAAAAACGAGCGAATTACTTACAATAGGACTAAGACAAAGAACAGACGAGAGGATCAGGCTGAGATAAGCATACGAATAGAGCCGGAGATTATGCCACTTGTAGAGAAGTATCGGGACAAAACTGGAAAGCGGGTATTCAATTTTTATCAGTACTATAAAAACCCTGATACCTTCAATTATGCGATAAACAAGGGCCTAAAGAAAATAGGAAAACTCGAATCGATTAATATCGAAGATCTTGAATTTTACGCCGCCCGCCACAGCTGGGCAACTATCGCGACCAATCAGGCCAAAGTCAATAAATATACGGTTCACACAGCCCTTAACCACGTTGACGAGGAGATGAAGGTTACCGATCGGTATATAGATAAAAGCTACTCTCTGATTGATGCTGCCAACAGAAAGGTATTGAACTTTGTAAAGTTGCAGATTGGATCAGTAGTAGAACCTGTAAAAGAAAAGAAGCTTGCCACGAATAAACGGAAGCAGGCCCCTAAATCAACCAAACAACTAAAACTATGAAACCCATCCTAAAAACTTCTTTATTTTCGCAAAATTCCAGTAAATTAAAAACCCGACAATCAGAATTCCAACGGCAACGATAATATAGAAGAGATACTTTCCATCCATCGGCTTTGACTTCTCAACCGCTTTACTCTCCTCTTTCGCTTGCTCGGTTGCTTTGCTTTCTTCCTTGTGTGTTGATTCGTCTTTTTTATTAAGATCTATATCGGTCTTGACATCATTTTCTTGGGCCGTCGTCTGAGTCGTTATAATTTCAGCCTTGATAGGAGGTTTACCGGTTTCTTTGTTGATCGGCTTATCTGTATCGTATAAAGTCGTTTTGGTCACAGTTCCGATATTGTTTTTACTTTGATCCACGACTGTCTTTTTACCCTCCAATTGCCCGGTTTTCGTATCAGAAATAGAATTCTGCTGAGTAGTCTTCTGCTCGAGGTTTGTGTGTAAAGAATTCTTCTTAGCCGTGCAGGAAAAGAAGAGAATGATGATAAGGATAAAGATACTGATTAAATTTTTCATTTGATATATCTGCTAATTGCGTATATTTTAGAAAGTTCTCTCTTCTTTTTATAAACCCCATCGCCTTCTCTGGAGCCTCCGCCATTTGTGTTTCCCTCGATTGTTATGATATACCCAGACTGGTCTTTCTGGCAGTAAAACCCTACATGTCCGACCCGTTTTAATCGAGGATAATAGTAGGTGACTACATCGCCCGGCAAAGGATCAGCGATCTTTTTCTTTGCCTTGTAGATCACATCTTTGCTCAAAGCATAATTTGGAGACCACGCAGAACAGGGGTTTGGTATTTTGTACTGTTGCAAATTGTAGCTCACAAATGCAGCACACCACGGAGCCGGAACATTCACACCGACTGAATGCAGATATTTGTCAACCATGTAACCCCGGTTAGGCGACGTTTCCCGGACGTTTAATTGTGATTCGAGAGAATGTATCAGTTTACCCCTGATCTCACTGGTTTCACCCCCTACCGACCTACTGACAAGGGCTACGCAAATCACGAAAACAAGGAATATCCTGATAGCGTACTTTCGTTTCGTGGCTGGATCCAAGTCTTCAAAATTGTGGTAAAACTCTTCACGTAGGTAGTTGTACACTTGCGGAAAGGATATCCGAAGTGCGAGCCAGGCGAAGGCGAAACAAACCACCACAGACAGTAGACGGTAGTAAATTGTTTCCATCTGACTGGAAAAGTCAAAGAAGGCAGAGTTTGGAAATAGTGAACTCAGGATCCAGTTTAGAAGAAAGAACCCGAGGACGAGTACCGGTATGGCTACCAGTTCCTCTTTGTAGGTTTTTAGAAAATTTTTCATCGCTTTTATTTTTATCGTTGGTTTAATTTAAGACGTTCCGACTCATCATTATTGTGCCTCATGTACACGTTCAAGGCATTGTGCGGGTTTTGGATTGCTTCAACATCGCTAATGTGCTCGGCCTTTTGGAGGATGTGATAATCCTCCTTTTGTATAAATGTCTTTTCGGCTTCCTCTTTTGTGATGTCCTTTGACTGTTGGGTTGATACCCGTATGAGTTCAATAGTCAACGGTGTGGACACAGCGGCATATACAGTAACAAACCCGGTCATGATCCAATAAAAAGGCCTCAATTTTCGTCCTACTATTTCTTCAAGTATCTCGGCGTGTGTTTTTTCTTCTGCTTTAGTCATGATGGTCAGATTATAAGGGTTATTGTTTTATTTAGAATAGTATATGTGAAGCCCCGTTTGCATCCTTAAAGGTCAAAACCCCGTTTTGATTGACAAACAGCGTGCTATTTTGCAGTGCGGCTTCCTGTGCTGCTGATTTTGAGGCTCCGACCCCGTATGTATCTGCCGACACAACACCTGAAGCTGAAACAGAGGTTGTAGATATTCCGTTCAGGTCTATTCTGGCTATCTCAACACTTGATGAATTTGTGATAACTATCTCGGTTCCCTGAATACTGATCGTACCAGCAAGGGAATGAATGTGTATATGCTTTGCCCCTCCTCCAATCATTTGATAAAGGTCAATCCCCCCGGCGTTTATGTCAACGGTTTTAAGGGCGACGGTGAATTCTCCGGTTGTCGTCTCAGTGAGTTCAATAATTCCACTGTTGATCTGTACTGCGCTTCCTGCTGATTGTGATCCGCTAATAAACTGAGCGTTTTTCAACCATGCTATGCCATTGGCAAGGGTCATAGTCGGATTGTTATTCGCGTCATAGAATGTTAGTGATCCTTCAGCGCCGTTAATGGTCACCCTCTGCCCTGTCCCCGATGCCCCGCCCCCGGTATTGAGGTAGCGAACGCCGAGATTGTCAACGTAAGCCAACGCTGCATATAATACCTTCGTTGCGATACTCTCGTAGTTGCCTCCGAATGGCTCCCAGTATGTCGTATTGGTCGGTAGCTGCCCAGAAAAAGTGCCGGCTGTTTTCTTGGTCAAATAGGATGAACTGCTATAATTAACGATCTGTTGAACAGTTGATGAACCCGAGTAGCTTACCGCAGCATCGTAATCCCCCCTGAATATCAAGGCGGCACCGATAGCCCCGTCTGCACCGGCAGAACCTTTTTCTCCTGTCACCCGTGTCGGGGTTGACCAATTAGAGACTAAAGTATTGCCATCTGCTGTTTTAACCGCACTGGTCATCCAGACGTACTCACCGGCAGCAGCAACTGGTATATTCGTTGTCCATCCTACGGGGGCAACGTCTGTATTTACAATTGTTGGCGGGGTCGTTTCAGACGTATTTTTTGCATAGCGTATTTCTGTGAAATTGCCTGTTGCCCCTGTTGCCCCTGTTTCCCCATATTTTGCCCAAAGGGCAGAATTAGTAAAGGCACTCCATACTCCTGCCTGTTTTGTTCGCCTGCATGACCACTCATAAATATTCGTAGCATCCACCCCGGTAGGATTGTCTGTCCAGCCAGCAGGCACATAATCGTCCACCTGTGAAGTTGCGGGGGTTGCGGGGGCTGCGTTCGTGGTAGTCCTTTGAAAAATGTATTCAAAATCTGTGCCATCAGCCCCATCTAAGCCAAATTTTGCCCAAAGCGCCGGAGTTGTAAAGGCACTCCATGTCCCGGCTTGTTTGAAACGTTCACTAACCCACTCATAAATGTTCGTAGCATCGACGCCAGTGGCGTTGTCTGTCCATCCAGTAGGGATAAAATCATCAACCTGTGAAGTTGCAGGCGTTGCAGGCTGGGTATTTGTTGTGGTTCGGGTATAAATATATTCATAGTCTGTACCGTCTGCCCCATCTGCTGAATAACGGGCTACAATTGCCGGGGCACTCCACGCACTCCAAACCGTTCCAGACTTAGTTCGTTCGCACATGAAAGAATAAGGCACCGACAGGCTTATCGTTTGTGGAGTGCTATACCATCCAGCAGGGACGTCTCCATCTGTTTGAGAGGTTGCGGGGGTAGCTGGTGGCGTATTGGTGGCTTGTGATAAATAAATACGCTCCATCTTTCCGTTAAGCCCTGCTGCTGCTTTAACGATCCAGTATGCAGTGTCAGTCGGGATTGTGCCCGATGCTGTAGCGTTGATGTACCTGTAGGTTGCGCCTGCATAGGAAACTTCGTCTGCATAGTAATACGTGTTCGCAGAATTGTATTCTCCGCGAAAAACACCTACTGTATCCTCTATCCCGCCCGCATTCTGAACAAGAGACCCTTTCAGGCGAAGTTTCCCGTCCCCAACGTATTTTTGGAGAGCGGCATCCCAAACGTCCTTATTGAACTCAAGAAAGGTATCATTCGAACCGACCCTAAAGGATTTTTTCACGAAATCAAGAAAATTAAGACCGTCTGTTGACACAACCCTGTCTGCTGTGATGCGCCCCGGTAACACCTCTGTGTATCCGTACAGGGTCACAAAACTTCGGTCATCTTCAAACTCGCTGTTCAGAACACCGACCAGAAAGTAATAATCATCTACCGCAGACGCTAAAGCGGCAGATGACAAAACGAACGATCCAGAATTGGCCGTCGCCCCACCATCGCCAATACAATGGGCGTATAGGTAGTAAGCCAGGCTCTTCATTTCTCCATTGACGAGTACATCTTGCAAAACGGCTGATTCAAAATACGCAAGGTTCCAATACTTATATTCCGCTGCTGCATGGCTTTTTGTGATTGACCCTATCCCAAGCGTCATATGCTGAAGCCATCCACCATCAACTTTCAACGTCTTCGTTTCATTGTCCCAAAGAACATTGTGGCTTACTGTGTTTTGGCTTAGTTTTGCATCTACGAAACGGAACTGTAGGGATACGTCCCCAACCAACAGGCTCATTGTCTCCACCGCTACAGGGTTGATGGCCTCCGTAAAATGTAGTTGTGCTAATTTTAGCAGTTCAATGGTTTCTTTGGCATCCCGGTATCTCCGCTTCGTGAAAGTGGCCTGCTGTTTTGCTGTCTCATAAATGACCGTTTCGCTCGTTTCTATCTTTCGCAACATGCTGCTGACGGTATTCCCTGCCGTGACGTTGGATAGCTCAATTTGTGGCTTGTATGGGTTGTTGACGGGCTGTTTCATTCCGATGATGCGGATTGGAACGCCTGTAATCTGAAACTGTGCATCTGAGAATAAAATATATCCGCCGATTATGATCTTTGTCCCTATGCTTGACCAGTTGGTTTTTGTGTAAATACCGTCCATTTCCCCGGTGAAGCTGAAGCGTGGGTCTTCATTTTCATAAAGGTATTTGACCGCCTCCCGGTACATATCCCAACTGGCACCCACCTTGTTGACGTCATCACAAACGTATTCCGTTGGCATGGTCATTCCAAAGGCTATATAAGTATCACCAATGGCAGGTTTAAAAGTGTCGTTTGGCATGGTTTGCCCGTCAATCTCTTGGGGTACCAACTCAAAACGTTTACCTGCCTTCAATTGTACGCCCTGACTGTTCAGGATCGGGGCATCAATGTATTTTACTTCCAGCTCCCGACCCGCCAGCATACCGCTCTGAAAGATCACGGTCATAGTTTCACCAGCGATCAAATATTGATTGTAATCGAAAGTCAGCGAGCTGTCGATGAAGTCATAGAAATTCTTTACTGCATCCACCACGACCACAGAACTAACCGTCCCGGTCCTGCCCGGGTAAATGTTCGAACAGTCTAATGAATCCTCTTCGTTTGTCTGCAATGCCTTATCGGATCGCTTAACGTACAGCCCGTCTGCATCTGTGACGTATGCCCGGCCTTCGTAGGTCAATGGCTGGCTTTTCGGCAATAAAAGTTCGGTTGATCCGTATGTTGACGGGTTGATGTTCTTTTCCCCTCCCTGTACGTAAAGTATCTCAACGGCGCTGTTATTGTCATAATTGGTTCGCCCAACACCCGGCTTTAACCCGTTGCCTTTCCCGTATGTCAATGGTAGCGGAGTGCTTTTATTGTACTCGACCCGTCTGAGGCTAATGGTTTTTCCGACTACTTCAAACTCTGTATTGAATGTTTCGGCCATCATTTTAAGCGCCTCGGTACAGCTGTTGTGGTTGTATGAGATCAACTTCTCTGGAGAATCAACGTAGCTGCCAACCAACCATCCGCTATCTCTTGCGTTCAGGTTGTCTATAAGCATTTGAAGGTGTTCCTGCGGCTTGGCAGTTAACCAGAACTTGAGTTTTCTGGTTAGTGGGTCTTTGAATTTGTACTTTGAAAGAAGCGACTGGCTGGCCTCCATGATCAGCGTATATTCGAAATTTCTGCTATGCTGCTTCTTAAGGTTTTGCGGCCTTAAAAGTGTGTATGTCTCTCCCTGAAACTCGCAATATGCCCCTACCGGGATTTCAACATAAGTTGGCAGGGCAAATATCAGCGTTAGGCTGTGCTCTCCCATAATCTGCTGATAGCGGTATGATTCGTCACTTACTGTGACGTCTAACGTCGTTGCATTAAAGTACAGTATCATTTTTATTATTTATTTTTCCACATTGCAAAAACTTTTCTGCCCTTTAAATAATCTTGATTATCTTGGTTGGCGTATGCCTCTTTCTCAAAACTGATCCGGTCGTAACCCTTGAATATCCATTCAACAAAATAGATCAGGTAAAACCCTACAAATAGAAGCTCAATCTGTTGCCTGCCGTGTATTGTCTCATGGTTCCAATCTACAGCGTTCATTTCCTCCCGAAAGAAGATGAAAGGCCAAAGCGTGATTGCCTTGAACCCCTTAAAAGGGATAATACTATTTTTTACTCTTATCATGTGAATTGATATATTTTTCCGTTTCCGCATTTAGTGCATTTGATCGTAGTCAAAAAAGGAAACTCTTCTTTTGGTACAGCTTCTAAAACCTTCTTAATGTCCCTTGAGTTTGTGAAAAACTTTCCTTCCTGTCCATTGTACCGGTAATAAACGAGCGAACGGCCTTCTCCATGTTTGGTAGTCATTCCCGGGATGAAGTCAATTACTTGAATTTCGCAATTGATCACATCTGAGATTGAAACCTGATTGCAGTTGAAAATCTTCCGGTCGTCGTCTATTTTAATGCCTAATTCGCTGAATTTTTTCATATTATACCAAGTATCAC
>JAMDDG010000175.1 GCA_023488865.1 Bacteroidota bacterium
AGGCGATCAATGTATCGATTTCGGAGGCTTTGATGGTCTGGCCGAATTGCATTAGTGCGATCAGGGGTGAAACGGTAGAATTTTTGTGTTCACGGATAAAATTTTTAGCATAGACGTTGAGATTTTGAACCATTGCTTCGTAGTCGATCTGTGCTTTTTTCATCCCGTCCTGGTCGCCGCTTGATTGTGCTGCCATATACCGTTGTTGCATCCCCTTTGATTCTTTTGAGAGATTCATCAGCTCTTGCTGGTATATTTTGAATTCTTCGTTTGAATTTGAACCTTTGATCACAGTTTTATTCAGACTGTCTGCTTCGGCCTTTAAGGTTATTGTCCCATTTTCAGCAAAAAACTGGGCAATCATTTTGTGGGGTTCCATAGCTACCACACGAAGTTCCGGCAAATCAGCCTTCCCGGTAAGTTTGAATTTACCTTTGGTGATGGAGGTCGAGTCTTCAGTGATCCATTGGCCATTGACAAATTTCATCAACTGAATTTTACCGCTCTCTTTTCCTTTGATCTCCCCATTGATCACAAATTTTTCGGGTTTGGCGCAGGAGATGACGCTACTGATTATCAACCCCAAAAACAACATCTTTTTACTCATTTGGTTTTATTTGTTTGAGGGTTGGGCTACAACCCGGTTCTTAATTGAAGAGTTCAAAAATAGCAAACATTTCCTTAAAGCGGCATTTTAACGTTTGCTAATAGCATCAAAATATTTTTCGAGCAACTCTCTGGCAGCAACAAAAGGGCTTATCTTTTCGCGGGTGACTTCCGTTTCGAGATAGGAAAGGGCCTCCCTGACCTGTTCGTTCTGGTAGAAATTGCTTCTCAGGTTCTCTTCGATGGTTTCGAACATCCAGTATTTGGCTTGGGTAGAGCGCCTCTTATCGAAATAATTGTTTCCATTTACCAATTCAAAATAATCTTCGATACACTGCCATATTTCGCTGATGCCCGTCTTTCGGATTGAAGAGCAGGTTTTAACCTGAGGAATCCAGTCTGAAGGGGTGGGGGGAAAGAGATGCAGCGCGTTGCGGTATAAAGTTGCAGCGGTATGGGACCGGTTGATATTGTCACCATCGGCTTTGTTGATTACGATGAGGTCGGCCATCTCCATGATGCCGCGTTTGATCCCCTGCAACTCGTCGCCGGCCCCGGCAATTTGAAGCAGGAGAAAAAAATCGACCATGGAGTGGACTACTGTTTCAGACTGACCTACACCGACTGTTTCGATCAGGACCGTGTCGAATCCGGCTGCTTCACACAGCAAGATGGTCTCCCGGGTTTTTCGGGCTACACCGCCCAAAGAGCCGGAAGACGGACTTGGCCGGATGTAGGCGTTTGGATCGGAGGACAGCTCTTCCATCCGTGTTTTATCACCCAGAATGGCGCCTTTCGAACGTTCTGAACTTGGGTCGATGGCCAGGACGGCAATTTTTTTTCCGAGAGAAGTAAGATAAGTGCCAAAAGACTCAATGAAGGTACTTTTCCCCGCACCCGGCACCCCGGTAATGCCAATGCGGACCGATTTCCCCGAAAAGGGGAGACAACGACCGATGATTTCCTGGGCAATCGATTGATGTTCAGGCTTATTACTCTCTATCAGTGTAACCGCCCTGCTTAAAACCGTACGGTTTCCCTGAAGGATCCCCTCGCAATAATCATCGACAGACAACTCCCTGCGATGGTTTTTTTTGAGAAACCGGTGAACTGAATCGGCACTCACCGCGTCAGGCTGTTCAATGCCCTTGTTGACGTTTAGGCTGGTAAAAACCGGTTCATTTTCAGGATGATAAACATTGCGGGGTTTGGTCATTTTGGGTTTGTGTGGTGAAAAATGGTGGGGGGCGTAGAGACGTTGCATGCAACGTCTCTGCATGCAACGTCCCTGCATGCGCCGTTATTACGATTTGTTAACATTGCCGGAAATCCGCAAAATAGTAGTTGATGAGTTCGGGTCGTTGGAGATGATCGTGATGGTTTTGTTCTGTAATCCCAGTTTTCCCCTGGAATCGAACACTACTTTCAAATCGGTGCTTGCTCCGGGTTTGATTACGTTGGAAGCAGGATTGGCGGCAGTACAGCCACAGGATGCTTTGATGCTGCGTAGCTGCAAATCGCTTTTCCCTTTATTGAGGATCTTAAAGGTGTATTCCACTTTTTTCCCTTCCATGATTTCACCAAAGTCGTAAACGCGTTCGTTAAAATCAATGGAGGGTGCATTTTGGAGCTCCTTTTTAGATAGTTTGGAAAAATCTTCTTCAACAGTAGCGGTTACATTAACTCCATAGTTATAGTTTTCTTCTCCGTTGAAAGTCAGATAGATCCTCGACATTTGGAAGCCTAATTCGGTGATTTTGGATCCGTCAAAGGAAATTACAAGGTAACCGGTTCCGTTAGGCTCTATGGTTTCAGGTACTGCCTTGACCGAAAGATGGGCAAGGACCCCTTTGAAACCAATTTTGAGTTTGCTCCCTGATACATTGATGAATTTGAGCGAGTCCTTCTTTGTCTCGTTGTTTTTGATGCGGACAAACGACAGATTGTTGTTCAACATGCGGATTTTCCCCAGATCGATGGGGTATTGCTCTGCCACCGTAAGAGTTTTTGGCATCACTTCTCCCGTGATCTTCAGAACTTGTGATCCATTCGGGACATTGGCTACGATCGTGATGGTTTTGTAGAAACTTCCCGGACGGTTCAGTGGATTATAGGATACCTTGATGAAGCCTGACTTCCCCGGCAGGACCGGCTCTTTGCTCCATTCGGGTGTCGTGCAACCACATGAGGCACTGACGGTTGAAATAACCAAAGGGACTTTTCCCGTATTTTTAAAATTAAAATTAAAATTGGCAGGACCGGCATCTTCCCTGATTTTGCCAAAATCGTGATCCATGCTTTCAAATGCCATATCGGCAGTAGTTTGTGCACCTGAGTTGAACCCTAAAAAAATGAGCAGGGCAACTGTTAACAATCGAATGGAATAGCTCATAGGTATCAATATTAAATGAACATTTTAACACTATTATCTTAAGACAACTGAACCTTCTTGGCAGTGCAATTGCTTTTGTTGGATACAAAACTAAAAAAATGATGATTCGAAAATTAAAATCAGAATAATTATTCTTATTGGGAACTTCATTATTTTGTATTACTTCTTGCTTTTTTTGAAATTTTTATCTTTGATCAGGCTTTCGAATCTTAGCCCTTTCGGCAAGCTAAGGAACCCGCATTCCAAAATCCAAAATTGAAAATCCAAAATTTATTCGTCTCCGAAATAGACTCCCATCTTCCGGGCTTTTTCTATCAGTTGGTCATTGGGATCTACCAGGCTGAGTTTGCCCCCCACTTTTTCGAGTGGAACGGCCCCGATTTTTCCGCCTCTGACAGCAACCATCTGACCGTAATTTCCCTTATCGATCAGTTCAACGGCATAAGCTCCGTAACGGGTAGCCAGGATACGGTCCATGGCGGAAGGGCTTCCTCCCCTTTGGATGTATCCCAATCGGGTATCCCGTGTTTCAATCCCGGTTAAAGTCTGGATCCTTTCGGCGATGTAAGCCGAGGCAGACTGATTGGAGGGGTGTTCGATCCCTTCCGCAATCACAACAATGGAATAGGGCTTCTTCATCGAAAACCTGTTCTCAATGGCATTACAGACACTTTCCATGTTGTATTTTATTTCGGGAATCAGGATGATGTCGCCACCGCCGGCCAAGCCTGCATAGAGTGCGATCCAGCCTGCGTCGTGCCCCATTACTTCGATTACCATGGCCCGTTGATGAGAGTTGGCCGTAGTATGCAAACGGTCGATGGCTTCAGTAGCAATGGTGACGGCCGAGTCAAAGCCAAAAGTTATCTCGGTGCCATAGACATCGTTGTCGATGGTTTTGGGGATCCCTATCACATTGATCCCCATTTTTTGTAGTTGTGCAGCAGTTTTCATGGTTCCGTTGCCACCAATACAAACAATACAATCAAGTTCAAGGTCTAAGTAGTTCTTCCTGATAAGGGCAGGTTTTTCATTGGTTTCTTCCCCCTTCTCCATTTTAAATGGTTTTTCACGGGAAGTACCCAGGATGGTCCCTCCAACGGTCAGGATACCGGAAAGTTTGGCTTCATCCAATTCAACATATTCTTTCCATATCAAGCCACTGAAACCGGCAGTAAAACCAATTACCTCCATCCCGTGGTTGAGAATGGCGGTTTTTCCTACACCGCGAATGGCTGCATTCAATCCCGGACAATCACCACCTGCTGTCAAAATACCTATTCTTTTTGCCATAGAAAAAAATTATTGGTAAATCAATTACGTCTAAGCTGCTTTCAAAGTTACAACGATTAGTTCGTACAGGTGATAATAGCCATCTTTTTTATTGGTTCTTTTAATAAATTTGTATTTTAGCGGAAAAGAATTTACGAACAAATAAAAATGGGTATGAAACGAAAACTATTGATTTTTACTGCCGTAGCTTTGATTGCAGCAAGTTGTAATACACAACCAAAAAAACCCGCTGATGCTTCGAAAGGCAACGAGACCCAGAAAAGTGCTTCAGTGCAGGAAATGAACACATTGTCTCCACAGGAAGCAGCGCAGGGATGGATTCTGTTGTTTAACGGTAAAACCGGGGAAGGTTGGAGAGGCGTTAACAAAACCGATTTTCCTGCAGGCTGGATCATTGAAAACGGAACGCTCAAATGTGTCGGTTCCGGAAGAGGTGAAGCAGGAGCAGCAAATGGTGGGGATATCCTGTATTCACCAAGGCAGTTCTCTAATTTCGACCTGAAACTGGATTGGAAAATCTCAGAAGGTGGAAATTCCGGTGTTTTTTACCTGGGTAAAGAGGTAAAAGACTGGGCCATCTGGAAAACTGCCCCTGAGTTTCAACTTC
>JAMDDG010000039.1 GCA_023488865.1 Bacteroidota bacterium
CCTGCCTCAGCTTCCCCATTCCGGCTTTCCTTTTTTATTTGTTTCAGCAAACCAGGAGCTAAACAAAAACTATCAGAATATAACCGTCCCGGTAGGGTACATGAAAAAAAGCAAAGACTTAGCCCTTTGGAGCAGTTATTTTGCGAGGCACAACGGGGCAAAAGTTTCGCTGATCAAAGCCATGGAAACATCTGAAGAGGACAAAAAGAGGGTGATGGGCAATCTCTTTTCAATCGAACGGCTGTATAAAAATTTCCATTTCCCTTTTGATATTGTCGAATGCCACACCCCTACCTGGAAAATCCAAAAAAAAGCATTGGAACATGCCTTGGGTATTCAATACGGGCTTCTGATCATCTCATTTACCTATAGTTCTTCCCTGCCCGACCGTTTTTTTGGTGTGAATGATGCTTTTGTAATTGATCACTCTGAAGAGCTATCCGTGATGTGTATCAATTCACAACGCGATCTTTACACGTTGTGCGGCTAATTATTTGGAATTGTCCGTTCCAAAATCCCTCTTGTCTTTTAAATCGTTTTCATTCAATTTATTATATCTACAAATTAAGCTATTTTAATAACTTTTTTAAATAAAATTTAACTCACGGGGTTGGGCTAATGATAAATTTCTATTTTTGTCGAAGTTTTTTAAGAACATTAATTATCAGTTCTTTAGAATAATTCTAAATTAAAAAATTCACTAATTATGGAAAGTAGCGCTTTAATACTTTTCTTTATTACGGCAATTTCACTGGTAGGTTTGGCCCTGGTTTTCTCCAGTTATGTTCCTCCGACCTCCTACAATACAGCAAAATTTGAACCATACGAGTGTGGGATGGAGACCATCGGAGAAACCTGGAACCAATACACGGTCGGGTACTATCTGTTTGCCATTCTCTTCCTCATTTTTGATGTGGAAACTGTGTTTGTTTTTCCATGGGCTACCGTGATGAGGGAAGTTGGAATGACCGGCTTTGTTGAAATCTTGATCTTCTTTGCCATATTGGGTTTGGGATTATTTTACGGATGGAAAAAACATGCATTGAAATGGGAGTAAAAAGTAAAAAAGAGTTCGAAAAGAACGATTATCCTGTACTCCAGGAATACGAAGGAGGAAGCATTATCCTAGCCAAATTAGATGATCTTATTAACTGGTCACGTTCCAATTCACTCTGGCCTTTAACTTTTGGGACCCGCTGTTGCGCTATTGAATTCATGGCTGTTGGCGCCTCCAGGCACGACATGGCCAGGTTTGGTTTTGAAGTTGCCCGCGCAACACCCCGTCAGGCCGACATGATCATCATCTCCGGAACAATCAATTACAAAATGGCCCCTGTCCTGAAACGGTTGTACGACCAGATTGCGGATCCCAAATATGTGATTGCCATGGGCAGCTGCGCCATCTCAGGCGGTCCCTTCTACTACAACTCTTACTCTGTCGTTAGGGGGGCCGATCATGTTATTCCGGTTGATGTTTACGTACCCGGATGCCCTCCAAGGCCTGAGGCCCTTCTGTTTGGCATGATGCAACTGCAGAAAAAAATCAGACGGGAGCGCTATTTCTCAAGAAAACAGAAAAAAAATACCCCTCAACCTTGAAGCTAACCGGAATGATGGGGAAATCAATCAATCATACTATAAATCACTTAACAATTTAAGTGACATGACAAACGAAGAACTACAAGCTTACCTGACCGGTGAGTTTTCAAAGGCCGGGGTGAAGCTTGGCAAACAATATGTCGAAATCCTTGTTCAGGCAGCTGACCTGCACGAAACTTCTGTTCAACTCAAAAATGAGCCGGAGTTATCATTTGATTACCTGATTTGTCTTTCGGGAGTAGATTATCCCGAAACGATGCAAATCGTCTACCACCTCGAATCTGTCAGGCACAGACATGTCGTGGTATTGAAAGTAAACACCGCAGATCGAACCGACCCCAAAGTTGATACGGTAAGTGATGTCTGGCAGACAGCCAAATACCACGAAAGGGAGGTTTATGACCTTTTGGGTGTAAAATTCAACAACCACAAAGATTTGCGCAGACTCTTCCTGGACGACAGCTGGGGATTTCCGCTGAGAAAAGATTACAACGACGAAGTAAGAATAGTAGAACGATAGCCTTATGTCTGAAATAAAAGAGATTATCATTAGCTCGGATAAAATCCACACAGACCAGTATCTGGTCAACATGGGACCGCAGCACCCTTCTACACACGGGGTACTTCGGTTGCTTGTCCGTTTGGAAGGCGAAATAGTACATCATATTCAGCCACATGTTGGTTACATCCACAGTGGGATCGAGAAGATGTGCGAGGCCATCTCCTATCCGCAGGTCATTCACCTGACCGACCGGATGGATTACCTTTCTGCCCACATGAACAATGAAGCAGTTGCTTTGTGTGTAGAAAATGCCCTGCAGGTTGAAGTACCGGAACGTGTCAAATACATCCGGACCATCATGGATGAGCTGAGCCGTCTGGCTTCTCACCAACTTTGGTGGTGCGTAATGGGAATGGATTTGGGTGCATTAACCACCTTCTTTTACGGACTTCGCGACCGCGAACACATTCTCGATATTTTTGAGGAAACATGCGGAGCAAGGATGACTTTAAATTACAGCGTTCCGGGAGGAGTGATGTTTGACATTCATCCAAATTTCCAAAAAAGGGTCAAAGAATTCATCAAGGAATTCAAGAAGAAACTGCCCGAATATGATCAGCTGCTAACAGGTAATGTCATCTTTCAGGAGCGTACAAAAGAGATCGGCTATCTTTCGCGTGAAGACGCTATCGCCTGGGGCGTAACCGGTCCTTCAGGCCGTGGTTCAGGATTCTCGTGCGATGTCAGAAAACATCACCCATACAGCGCCTATCCGCTGGTGCAGTTTGAAGAAAAACTGGATACAAAGGGCGACACTTTTACCCGCTACCGTCTCAGAATTGAAGAGATGTACGAATCAATGCACATCATTGAGCAGTTGATCGATAACATCCCGGAAGGTGACTACGCTGTCAAGATGAAAGGTGTTGTCAAACTACCGGAGGGTGAGTTTTACCAGAGGGTTGAGAGTGCAAGGGGTGAGTTTGGTGTTTACATTGTCAGCGATGGCAAGAAAAACCCATACCGCGTGAAGTTCCGTTCACCGGGATTCTCGAACCTTTTCGCATTGAACAAGATGGCTTCAGGCCACAAAATTGCCGACCTGGTCGCTATCATGTCGACGCTCGACCTTGTTATCCCTGACATTGACAGGTAATTAGTACTAACACGATTGATCTATATCGAAAATCATCAAATCTAATGGGATTCAATATTTACGATTTTTCAGGAATGACCCACAACATGCACCTCTGGTTTTTGGAGCGGATGTCTCCAACAGCTACGACCATTGTTGAATGGACCGTCATCGGGGTCAGTTACATGCTCTTTGTAGCGCTGTTCGGTCTGTTTCTGGTTTATGCAGAACGAAAAGTTTGCGCAGCATTCCAACAGCGTTTGGGGCCCATGCGCGTAGGATACTGGGGTTTGCTCCAAACCATCGCCGACTTCATCAAGTTGTTGATGAAGGAGTTGATCATGCCCAAAAGTGCAGACCGGTTTCTTTACAACCTGGCTCCTTTCATCATCATGATCGCTACTTTTCTCGCCATGGCCGTACTTCCTTTTGCCAAAGGTTTACAAACCATGGATTTCGATATCGGCATTTTCTATGTAATTGCAGTCTCTTCTATCGGTGTCATCGGTATCCTGATTGCAGGCTGGTCGAGTAACAACAAATACTCATTGATCGGTGCGATGCGTAGTGGCGCGCAGATCCTCAGTTATGAGTTATCCGTCTCCCTTTCGTTGGTTACAATTATTATCCTCGCCGGATCAATGCAGCTTTCGGTCATTGTGGAAAGTCAGCGCGACAGCTGGTTTTTGTTCAAAGGACATATCCCTTCCCTGATTGCATTCGTGATCTTCCTGATTGCCGGAACAGCCGAAACCAACCGTGGTCCTTTCGACCTGGCCGAAGCGGAATCGGAGCTGACTGCCGGTTTCCACACCGAATATTCAGGTATCAAATTTGCCTTTTTCTTCCTGGCAGAATACATCAACATGTTTATTGTAGCCGCGATGGCCACAACTGTCTTCCTTGGAGGATGGATGCCGCTGCACTTTGGTTCATTCGAGTCATTTAATGTCGTGATGGATTTTATCCCGCCACTTGTCTGGTTCTTTGCGAAAGTTTTGGGTGTCATCTTCCTGATCATGTGGTTCAAATGGACATTCCCGCGTTTGAGGGTCGACCAAATCCTGACCCTGGAGTGGAAGTATCTGTTGCCAATCAACCTGGTCAATATTCTTCTGATGTGCCTGGTCGTATTAACCAAATTCCATCTGTAAAATTATAGCTATATGAACGCGCTATTTCAATATATCAGCACAGTTTTCAAAGGAGTAGGAACGCTCCTTACGGGTATGAAAATTACCGGTAAGTATGTTTTTACCCCCTGGAACAATGTCACACAGCAATATCCCGAAAACCGTGATACGCTCAAGATGTTTGATCGTTTCCGCGGAGAGGTGATCATGCCGCACAGCGAAAACAACGAGCACCTTTGTACCGGTTGCGGTATCTGCGAACTCAATTGCCCCAATGGTTCTATAGAAATCATCAGCAAGATGGAGCTGACAGAAGATGGCAAGAAAAAAAGGGCCATCGACCAGCATATCTACCATTTGGGGATGTGCACCTTCTGCAATCTTTGTGTAAAAGCTTGTCCGACAGGGGCCATCGTAATGGGTCAGAATTTTGAACATGCCGTTTGGGACCGTTCAAAATTGACGAAGGTGTTAAACCGGCCCGGTTCGAAAATCGCCCAAGGCGTGAAAGAGTAATAAACTGCATCA
>JAMDDG010000375.1 GCA_023488865.1 Bacteroidota bacterium
TACCAAAGTCAAAAAAAATAATGGCAAAGAAAACAGAGAAAATAATAAAGCAAGAAACACCGGCACAACGACTTTCAGGAATAATCAAAACATGCCGAAACACCATGCGCAAAGACAAAGGTATGAACGGCGATGGTGACCGTCTGCCTATGCTTACATGGATCATGTTTCTGAAGTTTTTAGACGACAATGAAAATTTGCAGGAGACACAAGCAGCGCTTAAAAACAGAAAGTACAAAGCCGCCATTGCAGAACCTTACCGTTGGAGAGATTGGGCTAAGGATAAAAATCTGACGGGTGATGATTTGCTTTCTTTCATCAACAACGAAAAAGTAAAACTGGCCGATGGAAATGAACGAACAGGCTTGCTTTACTATTTACGAGGGCTGCAAAGCGAAACAGGAACAGAACGCAAAGATGTTATTGCAACGGTTTTCAAAGGAGTTACCAACCGAATGATAAACGGTTACTTGTTGCGTGATGTGGTGAACAAGATTGATGAAATACATTTCACCAACAACGAAGAAACAAATACACTCTCACACTTGTATGAGAGCTTACTCAAGGAGATGCGCGATGCAAGCGGAGACTCCGGGGAATTTTATACGCCGCGACCGGTAGTGAAGTTTATGGTGGAAATGCTTGACCCGAAAATTGGCGAAACAGTCCTTGACCCTGCAAGCGGGACAGGAGGATTTTTAGTTACCGCATTTGAACATTTAAAGAAGCAAGCGAAAACAATAGAACAACAGGAAATTTTACAAAGCAAATCCATTATTGGAGGCGAAGCCAAACCGCTTCCCTACCTGCTTTGCCAGATGAATTTGCTCTTGCACGGTTTGAATTATCCGAACATTGACAGTGGTAATAGCTTAAGAATTCCGCTTCGTGATATTGGCGACAAAGACAGGGTTGATATTATTCTTACCAATCCGCCTTTTGGTGGCGAAGAAGAAAAAGGCATACTGAATAATTTTCCAGATGATAAAAAGACATCCGAAACCGCGTTGCTTTTTCTGCAACTCATTATGCGGAAACTGAAACGAAAAAAGCCAAACAGTGAAGGAGGCAGAGCCGCTATTGTTGTTCCTCACGGAACTTTATTTACTCCGGGAATTGCAGCTCGGATAAAAAAACAATTGATAGATGAATTCAACCTGCATACAGTTGTGCGGTTAGGCGAAGGCATATTTGCACCTTACACTGATATACCTTGTAACCTTTTATTTTTTCAGCAAGGCGAAGCCACCAAAGAAATATGGTATTACGAATTACTTCCACCTGATGAAAGAAAAAAGTACAGCAAAACGAAACCGATACAGTACGAAGAATTTGATGAAATAAAAATATGGTGGAACAAACGAAAAGAAAATGACTGCGCTTGGAAAGTAAATATCAAAGATATTTTGCTGAAAGATGCAGAAGGTAAACTGCTGAATGTAAACCTTGATTTGAAAAACCCCAATCGCAAAGGAGAATTTGAATATCTTGAGCCGACAAAGTTGGTGAGTTCTATAATGGAAAAAGAAAAACAAGTAATGCAATTGATGAAAGAAATTGAAAAAGAAATCAGCTTAGAAGTTTCTGCAAAATGAAAAATTGGACAACATATCGTTTAGGTGATTTTCTTGAAAGGCAATATGATAGTGTATCGGTGGATAGCTTTACCAAATACAAACGCATTACAATTAAAACCAAAGGACAAGGAATTGAATTGAGAGATGAAGTAGAAGGAGTTGAAATTGGAACGAAAAATCAATTCAAAGCAAAGCACAATCAATTTTTGCTTTCTAAGATTGATGCAATGAATGGTGCATTTGGTATTGTTCCTCCAGAGTGTGACGAAGGAATTATAACAGGAAATTTTTGGACATATAATTTGAATGAAAAAATAATTGACAGAGAATATTTGCGATTACTTTGTATCAAACAAGAGTTTACAAAATTCAGTTTAGCGGCCAGTGAGGGTACAACAAACAGAAAGTATTTAAGGGAAAATAAATTTCTCAATCTCTCAATTTCTCTACCACTATTGCCAGAACAGCAACGTATCGTTTCAAAAATTGAAAACGTAAAGCAACGTATTGAGGAAATAAAAAAAATAAGAGAAGGCCAAACCAAAGACATCAACAATTTACTTTTCAGCAGATATACGGACTTGATTAAAAATGCAAAATGGTTGCCAATGAAAGAGGTTGCGCCAATCATAAGAAGAGAAGTAAAACTAAATGATGATGAACTTTACCCAGAATTAGGAATAAGATGTTTTGGAAAAGGCACATTTCACAAACCAGCATTAACAGGATTAGAAGTTGCCAAAAAAAAAATCTTTCAAATCAAAAAAGGCGATTTGGTTTTCAGCAATGTGTTTGCATGGGAAGGTGGTATTGCAGTTGCCAAAGAAGAAGATAATGACAGATACGGCTCACACCGCTTCATTTCGTGTGTAGCCGATAAAGAAAAAGTATTTGAGGAATTTTTATGTTTTCATTTTCTCTCACCCAATGGTTTGGAAGATATAAACGCTTGCAGCCCAGGTGGTGCAGGAAGAAACAAAACGTTAGGTTTGGACAAACTGATGAAAATAAAAATTCCCATTCCTGATATTACCTTGCAAGCAGAATTTGTAGATTTATTGCATAAAGTAAATGCAATCAAAGAACAGCACAGCGAAACGGAAAAAGAATTAACCGAACTAATGCCTGCCTTGTTGGATAAGGCGTTTAAGGGAGAACTATAAAATTTATTACAAAGACGAAAGTTAATCTAAATTAAAAACCTTCTCTCACTTCACGAAGCAGTTGCCGTTGTTCTGTTAAACCAACCAGACCGGTCGGTAACCTTTCAGACCATTGCAGATGAAGCAGAGAGAAGAAATTTGTTTTCCGAAAGAAAAGGAGAAATTACTTTAGCTGGATATCCGGAGCATGCCGACCCCCTTACATCTATTTCCCCCCCCTCTGCGCCTGTACAATTGACTCAAAAGACTACATTTGTATAACAGCAATATTCTGGTAATGAGTAGAAAAATCTTCTTTATATTACATTCTGATAACCGGCGTAAGCTCTTCCAACCATTCACTTAACATTCAGCAACCGTTACTGAAGGCTTCCAAACGGTTACTTAGCCCTTCCAAATGATTACTCAATGCTTCCAAACGGCTACATAGCCCTTCCCAGTTTTATAGTCGCGTTTTTGTGTATCCGCATTGGTTCGGCTAAATCTAACCTTTCAAACCACCTTTTCTCTCCAGTCTCCTTTCTTTAAGTACCAGTAGGAGAAGATGCCGATTAAAATAAAGTAGACGTATTCGGCCATCCATACCCATACAATATTCTTTTTCAGGTGTACCGCCACCAGCCAGGTATATCCCAGATAAGCCGAAAGGGTTACGGCTTCGATCAACAACGTGGTCTTTGTGTTGGCCGTTCCAAGCACACCGCTGAAAAAAATACTCATGACTGAAAATAGTGCAAGCGCCCCGAGAATGATGTAATAAGAAGGGACCGTAGCTTCGAGCAACTCCGGATTATTGGTATAAACAGCTATCGCATAACGGGGGAACAGGGAGGCAATCAGAACAATGGACAAAAGGGACAGAAAACTAAATTTAGCTACTTTAACAATGATCGGCATAACACGATCGGGTTTCCCCTCTCCCAGCGCCCCGCTGACAAGGGTGCTTGCCACAGAACCCAAAGCCCAGCCAGGAATCATCAAAAAGATATAGAGGGAACGGATGATGTTGGATACCGCAAGCGGCCGTTCTCCCATTTTTTCGACTATCATAAAAAAAACAAACCAGCTTCCGAACGACAGCACAAACTGGATCATTACAAAAACAGAGGTATTCAGCGTTTTCTTGATTATGGAAAGATCCGGCTTCACCAACCTGAAAAGCTGGTATCCGTCACACCTACAATGTTTTGGGCTAACAAACTAAGCATAATTGGCCCGGCGATCTGCCAGATCTCACGATTGGAAGGTGTGGTCATTTCTCTTTTTTAATTTCCGCTATGATCAAATCAGCCAAGGCTTCATACGCGCTGTCGAAGTGGTGGTTACCCTGAAGGACCTCAATTTTTGCACCTGCTTGTTTAAAAGCCTGCTGCGTCTCTGCGCTTTCGTCGCTTCCAAAAACTGCTACATATTTTTGGTAATCGCCCGCTTGAATCTCCATGAGAACGTTGTATTTACCTTTGGAAATACCCAGATTGAGCATATCAGACAGATGAATTTCGAAATCGGATGTTTTATCCGGCGAGATCAGCACCGAGGCAGCTAACCCCGCTTTAATACCTGCCGGGAGACGGTTCAATATAAAAGGTACGATGGCCGATCCAAATGAGTATCCTGCCAAGACAAACCGGTCGCATTTCCATAATTTTGCATACTTTTCGATGACCGCTATCAGATCGCGGGTCGTTTCATCCGGTGTCCGGCTTTTCCAAAAATATTTTTTCGAATCGAGCGCTACCACCGGGATTCCTTTCTGCGTTAAATATTGGCAAAAAGAGGCATTAAACGAATTCCAGCCTCCGTCGCCCGATATATAAACGAACATCGGAAGCGAAGATTCGATTGGCGTCGCCAACACCTTTAACGGTAAATCCTGGGATATGGTTTCCTGAGGCGCTCCGCACGAAGAATCCAACGGAGCAGCAATCGACTTAGGGGAATACGACGAAGCAACCACCAACAAAAGCAGTAACGACCAAATTTTCATCATGGTTGGATCACCTTGGTTAATGCCCTCGGAATTTGCATCAAATCATAATCGTGGTCGTAAATAAGGTATTTGTTGTACCAAATGGTTGCAAATTTCTCCTTGTACTCCCGCATTCCTTTGTAGTGGGCAAAACTCCTGATCTTTTCGTAGGCAAATTTCATGGACTTCTCCGAGAACTTGGTCGGATCTTTTAATCCCGACATGGGGGCAAAACCTAAGTTGACCGTTTCGAAGCCCTGCGATTTCAGGTAACCGAACATTTCCACCAAAATATAATCCATTACGCCGTTGGGTGCGTCTTTGGTTTTGCGCAACAGGTCGTAGGTCGCTTCACCTTTGGCATAATCCGGGATGATGTTCAAAAATGCGACAACCTTTTCCTCCGAATTCTCTACTGTGATCAGGGTCTGTTGCTTCAATTCCTCCCAGTCGAACATCCCCTGGGAAAAGATAATCTCACTCCGTTCGGTATCATACAACCAATCGTCAGAAACCGATTTAACTTTCTGAAGCTGACCGTCTTTGATAGGGGGAAAATGAAACTGGATTGTGTAACCACGGTCTTTTACTTTAGATATGGCGTTCCGGATCGATTTGCGGGCTCCCCCTTCAAGCGAGAATTTACTGAGATCAACTATGCCTTCCTGGCCCAAAAACATCGATTTCTTCTTCAGGCCCCTGTAGACAGGCAAAGATTCTTCAGGCACCCGGTAGTAAAAACTTTTCAAGCCGTTTTCGTAGCAAAACCGGTCGAATAACCGGATGCATTCTGTCATGCAATCGGCATTCGCGGCTACGGGATTCTCCAGGACTACCGCAAAATTACCGGCTATCCGGTAGGAGATAAAGGCCTCCACTCCCTCCGGCTCAAAAATCATTTTATCCTGGTAAGTTTTGAAATAATCGAGGCTTGAATTTCCATATTCATTCAACAGACGGTTTGGCCTTTCCAGTTCTTCGCTCGTTGGCGTGTTTTTTAAAATAAATGGGCGTATCAGGGTATAAAAAAGAAAAGAGAGGGAGAGAAAACCACTGACATTGATGGTTAGAATGAATTTGGACGCGAAGTTATCTGCTGGAACCAAGTCGCTGCTGCCTACCAGAAAATAGTTCTCCAGAGCGTATTCAACTGATTGCCAGAGGCTAAAATCAATATTAAAATGTTTCTTATCCAGGAAGTAAAATCCGATCACGCTGTAAAGTATGACCGCCAGGATGCTCAGTACGGCTGTTTGGATACCTACCGCCCTAAGTTTCGGATTGTTCTTGACGTAATAATCTTTTCTGGTATAGATGAGCACGCCCAATACAAAAAGGGCAGCCAGCGCCTCCTCGTAGTCGACAGCTTTGATAAGGTTCCCGAAAAAAGAGACTACCGTGAGGAAGACGGCAACTCCCCAGGCTGACTTCAACCCCTTGAGCATAAACGAAGCCGTTACCAGAAGAATGAGCCCGAGCACCAAAACAAAATAGTTGGACACAAGCATCGCATCGACCGGAATAAAATGTTTGAGCCACCTTACCCGCTCGTGGATGGCCGGAGTCAGCACTGAAATGATATTGATGATACCCAACGCGAAAAGCAACAATGCAGGTACAATGCGCATAATCAGCTTATTGATCTTCATAAGGAAAGTGACAGCACCCGAAAACAAGGGCATCCAAAATTCGAAAAAGCGGTACAGAAAGGTAATGGCGATGGCTTCAATGTTCGAAAAACCATATTTGGCCAAAATAATGGCCATTGATACTTCAATCGGGCCAAGTCCCCTTAAAAAAGGGGAGATGATCAGGAAGATGACGGAGATGATGTACCCCAGAAAAGCGGCAAAGAGGGAAGGCTGGACATGAAGGGCCATCATGGCTACATAAAGATGTGCGATCCCAACAAATTCGATAACAATAGAAATAGCCAACGTTTTTAATAGCTGTTTTTTATTCATTTTGGCATCATCCAACTCAACGATAAGTTCTTCCAGGGAAGGGAAAAAACTGATCAGCCACTGATAAACCGGACCTTTTTTAGAGAATGAATGGTAAACAAAATAGAGCAATCCAAGCAGAAGGATCACTGCCATCAGGCCGATCCATTCGCCTTGACCGATGCTTCCATCCGCCAACGCGTAGAAAAATGCCGGAATCGCGACCAAAACGACCGATAGGATCCCCACAAACCCATAAACGGTGGAGGCAAAATGAATGTGCGATTTGGTGATTCCCCTTTTTTCAATATCGCCGGTAAAAAAAGCCAAAGAGGAAACACCTCCGGCTGGCAAAAAAACACTGATAAAATTTCTTTTCAGAAAGAGGATAATTCCCATCCGTAAGGGCAATTTGTACCCGAATGTGGCAAACGAAGCTACATACATGTACCCCTGAATCACAATATAAAAGGCAGTCAGGGCCAAACCAAGCAGAACCAGCTGCCATTCTGCGGATCCAAGCAGGTGATTAATTTCGATCAGTTCTGTTTTTTGGTGTTTGAAGAACCAGATGCCTACTCCGATTGAAAAAATAGTAAAGAGCGCCTGAAGGATCACCTTACCATTTTCTCCGATAAAAGTGAGAGAAAGACTTCGGTCATGGAAAAATTTTACAATTTTTCCAAAGAACGAAAAGAAAGCTCTTTTTAATTTATTCATATTTAATATTTTATCTTTCAATCTACAAGAAAATCCGGTTGGTCATCCTTCTTCCAGGTTCCATTCAGACTCAAATTCTTCCAGAAACAATTCCATAAATGCATGCCTTCTCAAAGCAAGCGCCTTCCCGGTAGGTGTATTCATCCGGTCTTTTAGCAGCAATAGCTTCTCATAGAAGTGATTAATAGTAGGCGCATCGCTTTTTTGGTACTCCTCTTTGGTCATCCAGCTCTACGACAAACAAGTCGACCGGTTCCGATTTGGCTATCAGCCGGGAGGTTCTCCACACCCGGTCGATATGCCACCAATCGTGCCCCTTTTCACCTTCGGCCAGATCCTCTTTCACATACGCAATGCATTTGTTAATCAACTCCTGCTGATTATTTCCCATCTTCAAAGTAAATTTTTTATGAAGGTACAAAAAATAGGTTATAAAAATTTTGGCCGCCTCAAAGGAGACAGCCAAAATTAGCAATCTGTGCAATATTTTGTTTGATTTGTTATCTCAATTTATTTCAACTTATATCTATTTATTTCAACCTATTTCTCTCCCCTATTCCTCCATGGTACTAAGGTCACCGTCCGGTAGTCCCAACGCCCTTGATTTCAGCAGCCTTCGCATGATCTTTCCACTTCTGGTTTTAGGCAGCGCATCCGCGAACAAGATCGCTTCGGGACGGGCAATTTTGCCCAGGTGTTCCTCCATGTGGAGCATCAATTCGAGTTCCAGCTCCTTGCTTGGCTGGTATGTGCTTCTGAGAACCGCTGTAATGTGAATCGCGTTCCCTTTCAAAGGGTGTGGCAAAGCGATGGCAGCAGACTCCACGATGGCCGGGTGACGTGCCATTATCCCTTCAATTTCGGCTGATCCCAGCCGATAACCACTTACCTTGATCACATCATCATTGCGGCCTATGATCCAGTAATATCCATCTTCATCCTTTTTGGCCGAGTCGCCGGTATGGTACCAACCTTGTTTTTTGTATTTTCCCCAATAAGTGTCAATGAACCGTTGCGGATCGTTGTAAACCGATTTTGCCATGCCCGGCCAGGGGGTTTTGATCACCAGGGTACCCTCTTCCCCCACGGCCACTTCCTGGCCTGCATCATCTACAACGGCCAGATCGTTCCCAAAAAAAGGTTTGGTGGCAGAGCCAGGTTTCAAAGGAGTAATTGGCAGTGGGGTAATCACAAATCCACCGGTTTCGGTTTGCCACCAGGTATCCATAATCGGACATTTTCCCCTGCCTACAACTTTGTGAAACCAGTTCCAGGCTTCGGCATTGATTGGCTCGCCAACAGAACCCAGCAATCTTAGTGAACTGATATCATTTCTGTTGGGCCACGAATCGCCAAAACGCATCAGGCCCCTGATGGCCGTGGGAGAGGTATAGAGAATATTGATCCCGTATTTCTCAACCATTTTCCACCACCTGTCGGGATAAGGATGGTTGGGGGCGCCTTCGTACAACATGATGGTAGAACCGTTGATCAACGGGCCGTAAACAATGTAACTGTGCCCGGTAATCCAGCCGGGATCCGCCGCACACCAGTAACGGTCCTCCGGCTTGACATCAAAAACCATCCGGTGGGTGGTTGCTGTATAAACGCTGTACCCGCCGTGGGTATGGACCAATGCCTTTGGCCGTCCGGTCGAGCCGGAAGTATAAAGCAGAAACAACATATCTGACGAATCCATCACTTCTGTTTCGCATTTGTAAGATGCAATAGGCAAGGCCTTCAGATCGTGATACCAGTAATCCCGGTCATTTTCCATGTAAACATCTATGCCGGTACGTTTGACGGTAATACAAATCTCCATGGTTGGAGAGAGTTCCATGGCTTTGTTTACCACGCTTTTCATCTCTACCACTTTGCCCCTCCGGTATCCGCCGTCCGCCGTGATGACCACCCGGCTGTTGGCATCGTTGATGCGATCGGCAAGCGCTTCATGACTAAAACCTCCGTAAACCACACTGTGGGCTGCCCCAATTTTGGCACATGCCAGCATCGCAAAAAGTTGTTCCGGTATCTGGGGCATGTAAATCGTCACTACGTCCCCCTTTTTTACTCCCATACTTTTCAGGATATTGGCAAACTGAGACACTTCGCGGTTCAAAGCGTGGTAGGAGAAAGTCCGGGAGTCGCCCGGTTCACCTTCCCAAATAATTGCCAGTTTATTCCTGGTAGCAGAATGAAGATGCCGGTCTATGGCATTCAAAATGATGTTTGTTTTGGCGCCTTCAAACCATTTAAAAAAGGGAGGATTGCTCTTGTCGAGCACTTTGTCCCATTTTTTATACCAGGACAACTGATCTGCCTGTTGGGACCAAAAAACTTCAGGCTGTTCGAGTGAATATTTGTACAATTGATCGTACTCCTTCACATTCGCTTGGTCCACAACCTCCTGCGAAGGCTGAAAGATTTTTTTTCCATCGTTTGTTTCCATCTATAATCCTGGTTTTAGTTGGTTGATATTGAATAAAGAAAAGATTGACAGTAAAAATATCAAACCTTTTTTCTTTACAAAGTAAAATAGGTGAATATTTTAATTTGAGTAAGGCACAGTAAGCCGTTTTTTGGTAATGAACCCAATAATTTCTTACTTTGTATTACCGATAGCTGGCTGGATACCTTGTATTAAAACAAACAACCTACCGGGATTGTTTGTACGCCATCGGCCCTTTTTTGTTACGAACAAAACAACTAACTATGGTTGAACCAATTATTTACAGGAGTAATCCCGAGAAAAAATCGATCATTTCCCAACAGGGGGATTATACCTATCGCCAGTTTTTGCAGCAGATCCAGCAGTACGCCCTTTTGTTTGAGACCAAAGGATATACCAAAGTAGCCATTTATGCCGAAAACCGGGTAGAATGGTTCTTTGCCTTTTATGCAGCATTACAAAACAACTGCATTGCCATACCGATAGATTTCACTGCTTCCACAGAAGACGTTGCATATATTCTGGATGACTGTCAACCTGAGCTGATCTTCCTCAGCGAAGCGATGAAGGAGCCATTTTCCAAAGTGGGGCTAAAAAGTCAACACAAGCCCGAAGTCATCATTTTCGAGAACCATCCTCCGGTCCACGATCAGGACCCATCCGGGTGGACCGGGCCTGAAGACAATGAAACAACGGCCGTAATCATCTATACTTCCGGTACAACAGGTAGTCCCAAAGGGGTTATGCTCTCCTATACCAACCTGCTGGCCAATATGAAAGCGGTAATAGAGGCAAAAATATTTCAAGTTGAAAGCCAGGTGCTCATTCTGTTGCCGCTTCACCACATCTTCCCCTTGTTAGGATCCATGATGGTGACTTTCTACTGCGGGGGAACAACCGTCGTTTCACCGTCGATGCAGTCTTCAGATCTGATGAAAACACTTGCAGACAATTCCGTTACGGTACTCATTGGGGTACCCCGGTTGTATGAACTGATCTACCGGGGCCTGATGGCAAAAATTAACAAAAGCTTTTTAGCCAGGACATTCCTAAAATTGGTTTATGCCACAAAAAGCCGGAAGTTGGGCAAAATTTTATTTAAAAAAGTGCATCAGGGCCTGGGCTGGCACCTTCAATTTATGGTAGCTGGCGGGGCCGCACTCAACAAAGAGGTAGGGACTTTCTTTTATGCCATCGGGTTTGACATACTGGAAGGTTATGGAATGACCGAAGCCGCACCCATGATTACTTTCCCGCGTCCCGGGAAGATAAAAATCGGTTCTGCCGGCCAGGCATTGCCCAACATGACGGTCGAAATCAGGGAAGGCGAAATTGTGGCCAAAGGGCCCAATGTCATGCAGGGGTATTACAACCGTCCCGAAGAAACAGCCGAAGTATTGAAGGATGGCTGGCTCTGCACCGGCGATTTGGGACGTTTGGATGAAGAGGGATTTCTCTACATCACCGGCCGGAAAAAAGAGATCATCGTCCTTCCTAACGGGAAGAACATCAATCCCGTTGAAATAGAGCAAAAACTCGAGTTTTACACGAAGGCGATCAAAGAGGTTGGGGTATTTATTTACAAAGAGATGTTGCATGCAGCCATCGTTCCTGATTATAAATTTCTCACCGACAACGGCATCACAGATTTGAACAACTATTTCAGGGAGGAAGTGCTCTCTCCTTTTAACGCTGAGTTGAGTTCCTACAAAAGGATTATGCAGTTTACGCTGGTCAAAACCGAGCTACCGCGAACAAAATTGTCTAAATTACAGCGTTTTAAGCTGGAAGAGCTTATCCAGGATACTGAAAACAAGAAAAGCAAAAGCGAGGATCCGGATAGCGCCGAATACCTGGCTGTGAAGAGTTTTATAGAAAGCCAGGTAGACATGGACATTTCACCCGACGACCACCTTGTCTTTGATATTGCGATGGACTCACTGGGTAAAATGAGTTTGATTGATTTTATTGAACAAACTTTTGGTATTAAAATAGATGAAGAACAGTTGTTAAAATTCCCGTCAATAGCTAAAATAACCGAATATATTGGCGCTAATAAACTGTTTCACAGGGAACAAAGCGAAACCTGGTCAGACAATCTGAAAGAAAATGCATCCGTCGAACTGCCTAAATCCTCTTTCCTGCTAAAGCTTATTGTCTCGGCTGTACGCGGCTTCTTCAGCATCTTCTTTAAATATGAGGTAGTCGGGTTAGAGAATATCCCGACAGGGCCTTGTTTTATAGCCCCCAACCATCAGACCAAACTCGATGCGTTTCTGGTGCTTTCCTGTCTGGACAAAGAGACCCTGAATGAAACTTACTCTTATGCAAAAAAAGACCATGTTAAAAGCCGTATTCGTCAGGCGCTCGCGAGACATACCAATATTATTGTGATGGACCTGTCCAAAGAGCTGAAAGAGTCCATTCATAAGATGGCAGAGGTGGTCAAATTAGGTAAAAAAATCCTGATTTTTCCCGAAGGGACCCGGACCACAACTGGTCAACTGGGCGATTTCAAAAAAACGTATGCCATCCTGAGTACCGAATTAAATGTACCAATCGTGCCGGTTGCCATTTCCGGCGCCTACGAGGCCATGTCGTCAGGAAAGAAAAAGATAAAATCAGGTTCCAAAATCATGGTAGAATTTTTGCCTCCGGTCGAACCTGCAGGGTTGACCCCTGAGGCCTTGAATTCCCTGATTAAAAGCAAGATTTATAAATCAATAAGGAAAAATTAAACCATCCGATGAAACACACAATTTATTTTATCTGTTTCCTGCTGGCAGGAACAATTCTCTTCTCCAACTGTAAATCGAATGTTGCAGGAGATCTGAACGCACCGGTCAATGATAAATATCTGGTCAGTTACACCCTGGTCAGGTCTGCTACTTTGGATGAGGTGAAGACGCAGTACGGACCGTTGCAAGTGCTCTATCCCGGTATGGCTGATATTCTGCCCGCTGTGAAGTATGGATTTAAAGTCTACTCGGTTAAATACAACACGACGTTTGGCTCCAAAAAAGTGGTAGCTTCCGGATTGGTTTGCATTCCAGACGGAGGGGGGACTTACCCTCTTCTCAGCTTCCAGAATACCACTACTACGATTAACGCCGATGCTCCCTCCTTAAATCCCGGCGGGTACACTGCCCTGATGATCTCCGGGTTTGCCTCCACCGGCTTTGTCACTCTCCTGCCCGATTACCTGGGGTTTGGTTCTTCTACCGAAGTTTTTCATCCATACCTGCACAAAGAATCAACGGTAACCTGCCTCCTCGATTTTTTCAGGGCGGTGAAGGAGATGGGTGGGAAAAGCGACCTGCAACTGAAGCTCTCCTCCGATCTCTACCTGATGGGCTACTCGCAGGGCGGATTGTCTTCCCTCCAGCTCGACCAAGCCATTGAGAGCAGTTACTCCGGCGAGTTCAACCTGAAGGCGGTCGGATGCGGTGCCTCTCTTTTCAACCTTACCCAAATCATCGGCATGGCGGTTTCTGCCTCTACTTATACGCAACCCTATTACCTTGTTTACCTTATCAAGGGATTTGAATCGGCAGCAGCTTTCAGCCATCCATATACCGACATTTTTAACGAACCGTATGCTTCGCGTATCGACCAGCTGTTCAATGGTCTCAACAGCAGTAGCACCATTAACAGCCAACTCACCACCAACATGGCCCAACTGTTTACCAACGAATTCCAAACCACCTGGAATACCGCCGCAAAGTACAAGGACATCAGGGATGCACTGACAGCCAGTAGTGTAACGGCATGGCGAATCAAGACGCCGCTGGTGCTCACCCACGGACTCGCCGATCAGAATGTTCCCGCTGCCACAACGCAGCAGTTTTACGACGACCTGATGAAACTCGATCCATCCCTGCCCGTGACTTATCTACCGCTGGACGGAATGGACCATGAAATGGCCGTCGCCCCGTCGATGTTGATTTTCATAAAGAAATTTCTGGCAATCAAGGGCAATTGACCACGAAGAAAAGGATAAAAAGCGATTCATTCACAAAAACAACCGTAGGGTCAGCCCTTTGTGGCTGACCTGTTAAAAATTAAGATAAACGATGCCAATAGCAAAAGAAAAAATATCCATCCGTAGAGTCGAAATGCAAGATATCCCAATGATGACGGCAGCCCGGATCAATTACCTGACCGAAATGCAAGGCGAAAGGCCGGTTCATTATGTACAGGAATTACAAGAAAATCTTCAGCAATTTTTCAAACTGACCATGCAGGAAGGCAGCTTTTTTGCCTTGTTAGCCGAATATGAAGGAAAAATTGTAAGCTATGGCGGAATGATCCTCAAAAAAATACCCGGGGATTTTAACCAGTCTTCCTACCTGGAAGGTGATATCCTCAACATGTACACAGTGCCCGCCTACCGGAGAAAAGGGATCTCCTCCCTGATCCTGGAAGCGTTGTTGCTTGAGGCAAAAAAGAGGGGCATCAGCAAAGTGGCGCTCCACTGCTCCAAAGACGGCGAGCCGCTTTACCGGAAGTATGGCTTCACGGATCCGGTCTATCCCTACCTGGAGTTGATTATTCCCTGAAATGGGGGTTTGGAAAAGTTTAAAGGATAAAGGATAAAGGATAAAGTAGGGCCGCCGTAATTTTAATTTTTTCAACTCTCAGTTTTCATCTCTCAACTCTTTCCTTTCCGACTTTTCCCTTCCAAATATAACTTGAACTCATCAGGGGCATTGGGCATCGCCATCTCAAAACGGATGTTCACCAGATTATCTTCCAGTATTTCGTAGACCAGCCTGAAGCGCGGGGCAGCAGGGTTTGCCATTTCTCCCAGCCAGTGTTGGTGTTTTGGGCAAAAAGCGGTTGTGCAAATACGACAAAAAGCAATATTAGCGGGAAAAAAAGTTTTCTCATGATCTCTATTTATTTTGATCGTTTCATCTTTCCGATCGGGTTAAATAAAAATCAAAGTTAAGAAACTTCTGAAATCACCCTTTACGTTACTTCAGCTGTATTCGCCACACGGTTCTTCTTATCCGCCACTTTTACCATATAGGATCCGGTGCCTGGATTTTTATCTTCAAAACGATAGGGTGTTTTGGTTGTTTGCGGGAGGAAGGGGAGTTCGCCAATTTTAATGTTGTCCCGCCATATTTCGTAACGATCAATCGCTGCGTCTCCTGCATAAGCAGTATGCCAGGTTACAACTGCACTTTTTTCATTTCGGACAACTTTTATTTCACGAGGTGGAGTCAATTCCTGAAAAGATTTTTGGAAATAATTGGTTTTCCCCTCTTTGGCCCTGAAAGCTATCTCTTCAATCTCCCTGCGCTCATCATCCGGCATGGCACCTGCACCCACCTGTGCATGTTTCAGGTTATAGGAAAGCTGGCAATTTGACGGATCATCGCTTATCTTGCCAATGCCGATAATAGCCGTGTGAATTCCCGGAGTACTCAGCGAATAGTGAATTAATTTATTGGCGGGAATCTCTCTGCTCCCGACCTCCAATACTACATGGGAGGGATCTCTCGACCATTCCGCTTTTTTGGAATACATCGCCCCGTCTGCAAAGACTTTCATGGCTATTATCCCCATATTTTTCGCTGCGGCCACTGGTATCACATTGTACTGCATATTAAAATAGCGCTTATCATTGGCATTGATGGCAACAAGCATACCCTCAACAAGATTTTCGGTATCCCTTTGAATCATCTCGATCATCACTGCAGGATCATTGTGCCCGGAGAAGCCAACATGGCGTATCAATCTTTCATTCTTAGGATTGAGCCCGGTTCTGTTGGTTCCGTCCCTTACATCACGGAGTGCAGCAAGTGCCCCAATAGTTTGCGCATTTGGATCGGGGTGCGCGTACCCTTCATACAAAGCATCAATTTCTTCCATTCTCCCCAGCGCATGAATCAGTACCATATCCAGGTAGGCATCTTTCGGATATTTTCCGAATCCGTCACCGAAAATCTGGGTTAGCGAGCGACGAACATCGTCCAAAGCTTTAGAGCCCTCCGGACCATTGGTATGCCCCATCACCTCTTTTCGGTCCTCCCCGCCTTTCCCAAAACGGAGATTGGTTTTTGAGGTCAAAAAGATCGCTTTGCGCTTAGATTCTTCGTAGTTGGACATTCCGGGTACCAATCCCAAACGGCGGAAAGCTTTTCCGTAATTCATCTGACTTGGACCATAGACATTGGAAGTATCAAAATAATTTACGCCTAAATGATAAGCTTTTTCGATGATAGCAACCGGATCTGTATTCTCCGGCGTCCATTGAAGTGAAGACTGGCCACCTAGCCCAAAAGTCGTAACCTGAAAGCCAATGCGGCCAAAAGTCCTTTTCATCAGTGGTGCTGCCTGCCCTAGCTCACCTGCAGCAAACAGATATGGGGCCAGTGAAGTACCCACCGTAACCAATGCGGAAGTTTTAATAAACTGTCGCCTGGATTTTTGAGTTAATTTATCTTCTCTCATAGATTCAATAATTAGCAACTGTTTTTACGAAAATTGAAAAAACTGGTTACACTCCTGCACTTAAAGGTCAGCCACAAGCTGATATCTACCCACGCTTTTATCGGTTCCCAATTTATTTGTTTCTATTTTGATTTTATAAAGCCAGATGGAAATTGGCAATCGGGATAATAAAAAATTGGTTCCGGTATGTCCCTTTTTTTCAATTTTTGTTTCTCTCTTATTTATTTATCTTTCCATGGCAATTTTCGCTTTCAATTACATCAAGCAGCACTCTTATGAATAAATCACTTTTAATCGTAACATTTTCATTACTATCCGTTTGCCTGTACGGTAAAGTCAACAATGATCCTTACAGTAAAAATGGGGCAATAAAATCCGGGCAGCAAAGCCAGGGTGTGCCGGAAAGCAAAAAAAATCTTGCCTATTGGAAAAAGATGGCCGACGGTATGAGCCGTGCGCTTATTACCCATTTTTGGGGAGCAAATTTTCAGGGATATCCGGACAGATATTATTTTAATTACGGGAGCGACTTGTCCTACATAGCTACCAATCATTACTGGCCGCAGGCACATGCCATGGATGTGGTGGTCGACGCATACCTGCGCACAAAGGATCAGTATTATCTCGATTTTTATCCTTTGTGGTGGGTAGGGGCGCCCAAATTTAATTTTTCCGGAAAACCGGAAGACCGATGGTGGAATGTTTTCGTAGATGACATGGAATGGATTGTGCTCGCCCAACTGAGAATGTTCGAATCGACCAAAAAGGAGGCCTATTTTGACAAGGCAAAACAGATGTACAACGATTGGATCTGGCCCACCTGGGGACCTGAAGATGAGGCTCCCTGGCATGGTGGCATTACCTGGAAAACAGACATCAAAAAATCGAAGAATGCCTGTTCAAACGGGCCCGCTGCCATTATAGCCGCAAGGATCTATTCGATGTACGACCAGGTTGCTGACCCAGGAAAGAAGCCAAGGCAAGCCTACCTGGACGAAGCCGTTAAGATATACACCTGGTTAAGGACTAATTTATTTGACCCGGCTGAAGGAAAGGTATTCGATAATATGAACGCGGGCGGTAATATCAGCCGCGCCATTTACACCTATAATCAGGGGACATTTATCGGGGCCGCCCACGAACTTTACAAGATCACCGGTAAAAGGCAATACCTGGACGACGCAGTGAAAGCTGCCAATTACGTTGTTGAAAAGATGTCGAACAATGAAGGTGTACCCGGCAACGCGACTTCCGGGGACGGAGGACTGTTCAACGGAATCTTCTTCCGCTATTTTGTCAGATTGATTAACGAACCAGCTCTTGATTATGCTGACAGGGAAAAGTTTCACCGTTACATCACCAATTGTGCAACAGTTATGGCCGAACAAGGCGTAAATCCGGAGACCATGCTTTATGGCGGCAATTGGCATAAGGCGCCCGCTACGGGAGAAGCAGTGTCACTCACCCCGCAACTGTCGGGATGTATGCTGATGGAGGCCATGTGTGTACTCAAACCCTTACCGAAAAAATGAGAGAATCTTATCAATCAGGTGAATGATTACTGGAACTCCAACGAAATCAGGACGTAAGAATAAAAATCAGAATGAACCCTTTCGTGGCTACTCCACGGTAACCGATTTTGCCAGGTTTCGCGGCTGGTCCACGTCGCACCCGCGCATGACGGCGATGTAATAGGAGAAAAGTTGCAACGGGATGATGGCCAGCAGCGGCGCGACCGCAGTGTGTGATTCGGGAATTTCGAAAACATCGTTGACCATCTCTTTCAGTACGGTATCCCCTTCTGTCGCTACCGCGATAATATTTCCCTTGCGGGCCTTCACCTCCTGGATGTTGCTGACAATCTTCTCGTAATAATGATCTTTGGGCGCAACTACTACCACCGGAAGGTTGTCGTCAACCAAGGCTATCGGACCATGTTTCATTTCGCCGGCCGCATATCCTTCGGCGTGCAGGTAGGAAATCTCTTTAAGCTTGAGCGCCCCTTCGAGGGCCACAGGAAAAAGGGCGCCCCGTCCAAGGTACAGGGCATTGGAGGCATCCTTGTATTTGGCGGCAATCTCTTCGATACGCAGATGGCCTGCCAGGATAGTCCTAATCTTCTCAGGGATTTCGGTTAATTCCTGAATAATTTCGTGGTAATGCGCTTCCGTAATTTCACCTTTGGCAAAGGCCAGCTTAAGTGCAAAAAGAGTGATAACTGTTACCTGAGCGGTGAAGGCTTTGGTTGATGCAACGCCAATTTCGATCCCCGCATGGGTATAAACACCGGCGTCCGTTTCACGGGCGATTGAAGATCCGACTACATTGCAGATACCCAGAATGGTTGCACCCCGTTCTTTGGCCATGCGCAAAGCAACCAGGGTATCGGAGGTTTCGCCGCTCTGGCTGATCGCGATCACCACATCATCGGCTGACAGGATCGGATTGCGGTACCTGAACTCTGAGGCATATTCAACCTCTACCGGGACGCGTGCATAAGTTTCGATCAGGTATTCACCGACCAGCGCAGCATGCCACGAAGTACCGCACCCGATCAGGATGATTCTTTTGGCTTTGATTAATTTGGGGAAGATATCCAGCAATCCGCCCAGCACGATGGCGGTATGGTCATGCGAAATCCTGCCCCGAAAAGTATCTTCAATGGTTTTGGGCTGCTCAAATATCTCCTTGAGCATGAAATGGGCAAACTCGCCCTTCTCTATTTCGCCTATTGACCGGTCGACCCTCGAAATTTTAAAAGAAGCTGGTTTATCATCCAGCGTTTTCAAGGTCAGGTTATTTTTGGTAATAACAGCTACATCATTATCATTCAAATAAATAACATTGTCAGTATAACCGATCAGAGGGGTAGCATCAGAGGCAACAAAATACTCCCCCTGCCCGATACCGATCACCAACGGACTGCCTCTTCTGGCAACGATCAGCTGATCTTTCTCCTCCCTGCAGATCACCGCAATCCCGAAGGCGCCAACCACTTTCGAAAGCGCCAGGCGTACAGCAATTTCAGCATTTATTTCATCGCTTTGCTGATAAAAAAATTCAATCAGATTGACCAGCACTTCCGTATCAGTTTCGGATTGAAAAAGGTATCCGTTTTTGGCTAAATCAATTTTTAATTCAGCATAATTCTCGATTATTCCGTTGTGGACCAGGGCAAAATGCCGGTTCATGGAAAGGTGCGGATGGGCATTGCGGTCATTGGGTTCCCCATGCGTGGCCCAGCGGGTGTGTGCGATGCCAACGGTTCCCTCTGTCTCTTTGGATAAAACATGGCGTTCCAGATCGGCCACCCGTCCTTTGCATTTGTGGACCAGAAGCGAGCCGTTGGAAATAGCCAGGCCTGCCGAGTCATATCCACGGTATTCGAGCCGTTTGAGTCCCTGGATTAAGAAAGGATAAACCTTGTTTTCACCTACATAACCTACGATTCCGCACATAAATTTTAGTTATTGATGGTTTGAAGCAAGAGGATTTTCTCCATTTTAGCTATCACTTCATTTCCCAATGCCTCCTTTTTGGCCATGTGCTCCCGGATGGAATTCACCTCTGCATGGGTTTCAAACTCTCCCCGGACCTTGTCGAAATCAAGTTGTTGGACAGCCCGGTCACCGTCGATCCCAAACCCGGTTTGTTTGATAAGAGAGAACTCTTTTTTGGCATCATTGTAAAGCAAGTGATCAATTTCCAATACCGCTTTCATCCATCTTTTCGTCACTTCGATCACATCAACCGGAGTAAATTCGGTGACGGGAATCTTATAAAACTGAGCAATGACATCGGCTGCCCACGACCATTCGTAAGTATAATAATTTTCGTGGATCGACCGTATGGCCGTATTTACCTCTTCCAATGAATGAACCCTCTTATTCTCTATAGAATCCATCAGATGATCAATGGCATCGGATGGACAGATCATGCCTGTCAGGTCTAACCATTTGGTTTTGCTGCCGAGGGGAGTGTCCTTTTTTAATACCTCCTGAAGTTCCTCTGTTGACTCAATATTTTTTCTTTGAACTCTGGAAATAAGCGAGTTACCAAGAAATTTCCAGATAGCCTTTTCGTATAATTCGATTCCCCGCAAGAGGGCGCTATTTTTGATCACCATCCCTTTGTAGGTGTAATGGGGAGCTGTTTCACCGGAGGCATGCAACAACTCCAACAGAATGGCCCTGCCATTGATCATCTTCTGTATGGTATAGGGACTCAACAGATTGAAATTGATCGAATCGAGCAGGTTGGTGTCTTTGCGCCTATCGCGCCTGGGCCATTTCTGTGAGTCGCGGATCGTACCGATACTCTGCAGGTTGATCCCCGGAATAAGCCGGCTCTCATCCTTCTCTTCAATCAGATAGGAGAACGGAAAATCAGTGGTATCGGAATGGCGGTAGTGACGGCCAAGAACGAGGGAAAAAGCGCCAATTCTGGAAGGCCATAAAATATAGGAATCGCTGGTCGTTTTAGCGCCCCGCTCAATGACGCCCTGATGGATCGGTCCCAATTTGTAAAGATGGTTGCTCTGGTTGGATCCGCTTCCTGCATTCATAAAGGAAAAAAGCCCGGCTATCAGTAACGACGATTTGTGGTGTGAAACGGTATAGGGCCCGGCAAATATGGAGCAAGCCTCCCCGTGAAATCCCTGACAGTTGGCAAAGAAGACAGATTCGACTGCCGAATAATGTTTATCGAGGATACAACCCTGACCTATGAAACAATTGGAGACCAATGTAGAATCTGTAATCCGGGCCCCGGAACAAACTATGAAATTCTCCAGGATGACGCCCTGGCCTAATTTTACGGGGTCTGCGGCAGTACTGTTGACGCTTCCGTTTTCTAATTTTGCAACTCCCTCCAGGAAGGCATAAGGGCCTACTTTCACATTGCGAATCGTCCCGCAGTTGATCATCTGTACTCCGTTGCTAACCTCTCCGACAGGGCCCGAAATAAAATCCACATAATTGGCTATGAACCCTTCAATTTCATTCACCGCCTTCATGCGGTGGCGGTACAAAGCCAGGATATAGGCCACCTGTGCTGACAGATGGTCAAAAATAGGGATCTCGCGCCCTCCGGATTCATTGATCACCTGTACCCTGCTCCCGTTCCCGAAAGAGGTCGTACCTTCTACTGCCAGCTGATCCAAATTATGAATGATCACTTGCTTCCCGATGTTATAATTGGCAATATAGCTTTTAACACTGCTGATCAAGGTATTGTCCCCGATAGTACAATTGTGGATATGGGCATGGATGATGCCTGTTTTCATTTTTACCCCTCCAAACAAGGTGATCTCCTCATCAAAACGGCCCAATTTATTGTATCCCGAAAATTTGGTAAACCGGACATTATCCGGGAGGAAATTGGCGACAACTTCAACTAAATTCCAGTCTTCACAATAACAACCCTGGACTATCAGCTGACCGATTTCCTCATTCGTCAGCTTCCGGTAAACAGGTACTTCCATCATGTTAAGTTTAATGTTGGGGAACAAAGGAAGACTATTTAGCAATAAGAGCGATAAAAAAAATTTAATTTTAACCTAACATATATTTTTAAAACCTAATTTTATTATATATATAATTATAAAACAATATCTTATAACATAAATTATTTAAATAAAAATTCTAAAACTGTTTAGAAATAAATTATTTCTGACTTTTTGGTATTTCCCTGAGTGAAAGAATTTTAACTGAAAAGGAAATTATAAAATTTAAACGGTTTCTAAATTATCTGGAGAAAAGAAGTCAGATTCTGTGAACGGGTCAATCCGAGTTTTTTTCGTAACCTGATCCTGCCAATTTCTGCACTTTCGGGGGTAATATTGACTAAACCAGCTATCTCTTTCGTTGACATGCCAAGGTGAATATAAGCGCATAAACGCAGATCCTTGGCAGTCAATCCCGGATATTTTCCTTTCAGACGCGTAAAAAATCCCTGGTGTACTTTTTCAAAGTGAAACTTAAAATCTTCCCAGTTAAATAGCTGTGTCCGCTGATGCTCCTCAATTTTAACCAGCATGGTGGTCACTTTATGCTGAATCGGGACCGGGAGTGAAGTTCTGATCACCGAAAGATTTTTTCGAATATAGGATACAATTTCATTTTTCTGGGCAATCCGGATAAGGGAAGAAACCAATTCACGGTCTTTTCCGGCAATTTCTTCCCGGTAACGCTGTTTGGCCTTCATCTCCCAAACCTGACTCTCCGTGATCTCACGAATGTGACCCAGTGCGGTTTTTAGGCGCGTTATATCCCTGATAGAACAACGTTGTCCGAGGTAACTTC